>JBAXCM010000693.1:0-2060 GCA_037141475.1 Verrucomicrobiota bacterium
ATTTTTCCCGTCGCCATGAGACGACGCCGTCGCCGCCGTCGCCGGCTTTTGCTGAGATTCGGATATGATCGATGAACATGCTGCAAGAGGATTCCTCAGACTGGGGTGTGGGTCAACGTGCAAAAGTCAACGATTTTGCTTTCGGGGCGGGTTGGATCTGCTTAATTGCGGGCATGAACCGATGCATTGCGACGCTGGTGGCCCTAGTCACAGTCCTTGTTGCGCCGCTTGGCCAAGCCGGCGGCAAGGCAGAAAATGTGGGAATGGTGACGTTTCACTTGGAAACGGACCCGGCTGGGGCGACGCAGAAGTTGACGTTTACGCAGATGGATGACAGCAAGGCGCGGTATTTTTTACGTACGCCGGAGTTTATGCTGAAGGACATTGCGGCGTTCTGCACGATTCCCTCGGGCACTGGTGAGGAGTATGGCTTGGTCTTCCAACTCAAGGAACCGGCCA
Source organism: Verrucomicrobiota bacterium (assembly GCA_037141475.1). GTDB lineage: Bacteria > Verrucomicrobiota > Verrucomicrobiia > Verrucomicrobiales > Akkermansiaceae > Luteolibacter. Next base: position 460 of record JBAXCM010000693.1, read on the forward strand.
AACGGCGCTTGAACATATTGAGCATCTCCCATCAGGGGAAATTTTTGCTAACCCAGGTCAACGGACGGGTGGTGGACGGGGTGTGGATCGACAAGCAGGTGGACGACGGGATGTTGATCGTTTGGAAGGGTATTACCAACGGGGACATCAAACTTTTGGATAAGGTGCTGCCGCGCATTGGTGCCAAGGACAAAGCCAAGAAGAAAAAACCCAAGTAAAGTTCCCGTTATGATGCTTCGCTCATTGATCCTATTGGCCCTCGGAATGGGGGCCACGGTGGCCGCGCCGATTGAGCTGCGCCTGCCCACCGCCAATCATCACCTACTCAGCGCTGAGCCGGAGAAATTTTACATGTACGTTGAGCGGACGATTGATGGCGTGACGACCAAGTGCTGGCAAGCCGGCTGCTATGGTTTTGTTAGATCGCCCATCCAGATCAACGGGCAGGTGGTTTACACGCATTTCCACGAGGGGATTGACATTGCGCCGATGGAGCGGGATCGCCTGGGCAACCCACTCGACGAAGTCACCAGCATTGCCGATGGCACCGTGGTGCATACCAGCCCGTTGGCCGGGCGGAGCAATTACGGCAAATACGTGGTGGTGGAGCATCGCTGGGAAGAGACGTCGGTGTACTCGCTTTACGCGCATCTGGCGGAGATCAGTTGCAAACCTGGTGATGTCGTGAAGGTCGGTGGGGCCTTGGGCCGGATGGGTTTCACGGGCGTCGGGCTGAACCGGACGCGGGCACACCTGCATTTGGAGCTGACGCTGCTGATGAACGCGCACTATGAGGAATGGAACAAGCTCAACCGTGGCGGGACGAATTATCAGGGGATTTTCAACGGCATGAATTTGGAAGGGGTGGAAGTGTCGCGATTTTTCCTTGAGCAGCAGAAGAAGCCGGAGTTGCAGTTCAGCCAATTCGTGCTCGCCACGCCGGTCCAATTCAAGGTGCTGGTGCCCGCCTCTCAAACTGAACCAGACATTTTGACGCGCTACCCGTGGCTGCTCAACGGCTCCGCAGAAGGCGCAGTTTCCTGGGAAATCAGCTTCAGCGGCACCGGTTTGCCGATAGGCATCGCCGCCAGTCAACGGCAGGTCACAGCGCCCATCGTCTCACAAATTTGTCCGGCTCAGGTGCCCCAGCGCTATCTCACCCGTGGCCTCGTCACCGGGGATGGGAGCCAGGCAGCGCTCACCCCGGCCGGCAGAAAGTTGGTGGCCTTGCTGATGAATGAGGTGGTGACGGCGGCGGCCCCGGCACCTCAGCCAGCGGCCAAGAAAAAGCCCAAGTCCAAGGCCTGATTCGTTGGGCGAGCGATTCCATTCCACCTTGCAAAGTCATGGAATTTCCCTCCGTCATTGATCACGGCGCTCCGGTCCGCCAGTTTTCCGTCATGCTGCCCAATCGCTCCGGCGCGCTTGCCTCAATCGTCAAGTTGCTGCGGGCGGCCGCCGTCGAGGTCATCGGTCTGAGTGTGCAGGATTCGCGCGACGCCACGGTGGCACGCCTGGTGGTCACCGACCCGGATGCGGCGGCGGCCGTGTTCATGGAAAAGGGCATCCCGCACACCCATTGCGAACTCATCGTCGTGGCC
>JBAXCM010000694.1:0-2049 GCA_037141475.1 Verrucomicrobiota bacterium
GGTCCACGTAGGTCCCGGGCCCGCCGGTAGCGACGGTGTAGCGGGCGCGGGCGCCGGCGGTGGCGAGCTGGCGGTAGCCCATGGCATTCACGAGCACGGCGGCGGTGGCTTTTGCGCTGGTCAAGCCAAGGGTCGAACTGTGGAAACCGCGGATGGCGTGTACGGCGGGAACATCCTGCGACGGGGCCGGCGGACGCAAATCGGCCTCGGCGGTCGCGACGAGTTCGAGGCGCAGACTGTCCGGATCAAAGAACGTCAGGACCTGTTCGCCGAAGCGCGTCTCCACCTCGCCGGTTTGGATATCGAGGTCGGTGAAGCGCTTTTGCCAAAAGGGCAGGGAGCCGGCGGGGATGGAGTAGGCGGTGGCATAGGCCTGGCCATGGCCGGGCCGGCCGCGCGGGACGCCGGCCCAAGGGAAGAACGTGAGGATCGTACCGGGCGAGCCATTGTAGTCACCGTAGTAGAGGTGATAGGTGCCCGGGTCGTCCTGATTGACGGACTTCTTGACGAAGCGCTGGCCCAGCACGTGGGTGTAGAAATCCACGTTTTTGCGGATGTCGCCCGAGATGGCAGTGATGTGATGGAGACCGTGAAGGTTCATGATGTACAAAAGGTTATGGGCTATGGGCAACAGGCGATAGGAAACTTATATTATATTTTGAACTCGAAGTAATGATTGCGAACCGCGGGAAAAGCAAATGAGGGAGGGCGCCTACTAGGCGGCGGGGGCGGGGACGCCCAGGCCGGCTTTTTTGCAGAGCCAGCCCAGGGTAAACTGCTCGGCGGTGGAGAGGGAGCCGAGTTCGCGGGTGATACTGGCGGCGACCTTGGGAAAAAGCTCGGTGATGAAGGCGCGGCCGGAATCGGTGAGGGAAACGGTGACGAAGCGACGATCTTCGGAACTGCGCTCGCGCCCGACATGGCCGGCTTTCTCGAGGTTATCGACGATGAGGGTGATGTTGCCGCCGCTCTTGAGGAGCTTGCCGGCGAGATCAGATTGGCAAAGCGGTCCGCAGTGCAGCAGCACCTCGAGCACACCGAATTGGGAGAGGGTAATATCCCTGGGCAGCACGGTGTGCGCGCGGGTCGTGACGGATTCAGCGGCCCGCATCAGCTTGATGTAAGCGTTGAGCGCATCGGTTTCTGCCTTGGTGCCTTTAAAGGGGGTTGCCATAACGATTGAACATCGAAGCAATAATTAGATTAATGTCAAATCATTAGATACGCGACTTAACTGACCAGTGTATTACAACGGCTTAGGCAACTCCATCCGTATATCGCCGTTGGATTCACGTCTGCCGGAGTCCCTCCAGCCGAGCTTGGAATAGAGATGGAATACCCGCGTAGGTCGCGGACTTGTGGTCAGCCAGAGTGTTTCGCAGCCCTGGCTCCAGAGCCAGTCTTGCGTGAGCGTGAGCAGCTTCTGGCCAATGCCGCGGCCTTCGAATTCGGGCAACACGGCAATGACCCACATCTCGCCCGTGCTGCGTATACCCACGGCAAATCCGATCACGATGCCGTTGATCTCGCAGACCCAGCCCTTGTTCGTGGTGGCCATGGCGCGGACGCACGATTCAACGGTGATGCCGAACCTGGCCAAGTCCTCCAGTGAGAAGGGATGTTCCTTCGCGGCGGTGCGAACCAGAAAGGTCATTGGCACATCGGCCGGGGTCATTTCGCGGAAGATCATAACGGGGGCGAAGTGACCCGGCGGGCGACCCACCGACTCACGCCATGCTGTCGAGCTTCTGAATCCGCGGGATGTGCCGGCCGCCTTCGAATTCCGTGGCGAGCCAGACGCGGACGATCTTGAGCGCCTCTTCGAGCGTGAGGGTGCGCTCGCCGAGCGAGAGGCAATTGGCGTCGTTGTGGGACCGGCTCCAGACCGCAACTTGCTCGTTCCAGCAGAGGCCGCAGCGGACGCCGCGCACGCGGTTGGCGGCGTTGGCTTCGCCATTGTCGGCCCAGCCAAGGACAATGCCGCGGTCGACTTCACCGGCCGCGATGGCGCGGGCGACGGGGAAGCAAAAATCCGGATAGTCGCAGCGC
>JBAXCM010000695.1:0-2032 GCA_037141475.1 Verrucomicrobiota bacterium
GGGTTACCCCGCGCTGGGACGATTCGATGAATTGGATGAGGTGGGCCACCTGGGGATTGGCGGCGGCATGGGTGGCCTTGAGTGAACTCAGCGCCATCGCCAGATTGGTGTCCTTTTTGAGGAAAAGTTTCTTGTAGGCGGATTTGAGGGCTCGCATATCGTCCTCTGAAAAGCCGCGGCGCTGCAGGCCGATGAGATTGAGCCCGCGGGTATCGGCGGGATGGCCGTCGGCGATCATGAAGGGCGGCACATCCTGTTGGACCTTGGTGCAGCCACCGATGATCGCGTGGCGGCCAATCCGGCAAAATTGATGCACCGCAGACAAACCCGACAAAATGGCGTAATCGTCCACCGTGACGTGCCCGCCGAGGGTCGCGATGTTGGAAAGGATCAGGTGATCGCCGAGTTGACAATCGTGGGCGACGTGGGCGTGACAGAGGAAGTAATTGTGGGAGCCGATGCGGGTGGGCACCTCGGCGGTAGTCCCCCGGTGGACCGTGCAGTGCTCACGAAACACGTTGTGGTCCCCGATCTCAACAAACGTCGGCTCGCCGAGGTATTTGAGATCCTGGGTTTTGCCTCCGATGATGGCGAACGGATAAAACTCGTTAGCCCGGCCAATGGTCGCGCTGCCCTCAATAATCACATGCGAATGCAGCACACAGTCCCCACCCAGTACCACATGCTCGCCGATCAAGCAGTATGGCCCGACCCGGACGTTGGGGCCGAGCTTGGCTGAGGGCGAAATGATGGCGCTTGGATGGATCACGGCCCAATCAGGCCGCAAATCGCGCCCCTTGACGAGGATTTTCTCTCATGTATGCCGGCGAATCCAGAAATCGCCGACACGGCAAGATCCGCACTAGCTTCGATCGCCATCTCGAAACGATCAGTCTAGAGCAGAATTCAGTCGACAGTCTCAAATCAGCCACAGCATCGAGCAATTGTTAATCCCTAATATGACGGAAAACCGGTGATTCGTCCACGTCTCCCGAGGCCCAAGAGGCGGCGTCCGAGGAACAGTCTTCGGGTGACCGGACCGATGCGCTCTCTAACCGTTGATTGCCGAGCCGAATCAAGTATAAGTAAGCCGACCGTCGCACGGCCTGGCACATCGAACATTGCGGGTCGGCATTAGGCATTTCTTTGGAGAGCCGCCGGGTCTTCCAGACGCAGGAACTCTAGCAGACCAACATTTGTTTGTGGGACTGCGTTTCCGCCCACAGCCGATAGCGAGGGAATCCGACTTGCTTGCTCCGTTCGCCAAAGCGAGGTCCTCCCCTGACATCCAATTCATGCGCCGGCATGCTGCGGGCTGACTGGCTGCGGGCTGACTGGCTGCGGGCTGACTGGCTCCGGGCTGGCGACCAGTTCCCGTTTGGCATCTTCCCAATCGCCTTTCGATGCTTCATGCGGTAAACGGCCATTCATGACGGCCAATTCAACGGCCCGGTTACGCATCATGCCTCGGGTCACGATGCGCGTTGCCTTGGGATTGTCAGTGGGGTTCTCATCAGGAAGTGTGTGGGTAACTATGATACTTCGAGTGTTCATTTGTACAGTTTGTGGAGTTAGGAAAAATCCCGTCAGGGCCTTTGGGTAACCGCCAGTCGGTAGAAGTCGCGGGTGCCGCCAGAGGGCGAAATCTCCCATGCACCGCCCGCAAAACGGTGATCCAGGCATTTGGCACCGGCAGCCAAGTCCCAAGGTTGGAGGATTCGTCCACCACCAACGCTGCGAAGTTTTGGTGAGTTGTCCGGGCTTGGTGACGGTCTGGGCGAGTAGAGCCGGGCGCTGGGGTCGCTATATATGCCAGTGTAGTTGGATTTGAGATCATTGCATGGGATCAACGTCCCGTGAGCATCGCGCATCACCCCAGCCGTTAGCAATGGGGTGAACGCCCCAATCCATCAGACCAGGCATTCGAGCCGACATCTGAAAAACGAGGGACTGGAACCCACTGCCGGACTCATGATTTCACAGTCATCCCACAGGATGGCGTGATCGAGGACGAAAAATGGGCTGGTGTTAG
>JBAXCM010000696.1:0-2025 GCA_037141475.1 Verrucomicrobiota bacterium
AGCCTTGGCGGTCTTTGCCTCGGCGGGCCTTCCCGTCGGTTTCCACTGGAGCGCGGGACGGACTTTCACGCACCAGAATGACCCGTCGCTCGCGTATCCATGCCATTGATTTTACGTCACTTACCGCTGTTTGACCCTATTTCCAATTTCCCTTTTAGGATTATGGCTTGGGTGGATCATGAAGCAGCGCGGCGCAGTCACGGCGGAAGGCGGTGATTTGTGCTTCCTGTTGGGCGCTGTAATGGCCGCTTCGCTGCGCGTAGGTGTCCATCCAAGTGAGCAGTCGGCAGAGGGTATCCGCATCGGGAGCCACGCCGGCGTGTTGCTCGGGATGGCTGAGCAGTTTCCAGAGTTGGCTGTTAGCGGCAGTGCCCTCGCCGGGCACCGACAGATCACGCTCGAAGGCGCGTTTTTTCAAATCGCCGTCGGCAAATGTCAGCAATGAGTTATATGCCTGATTGGGCGTTAGATCGAGTTTGGCGGCAGCGGCATCCTTGGCACCGGGGTGATGGCACTCGACGCAGTGCCGGTCGAGCGCGGGTTGGACGAGTTTGTCGAAGCGCAACGGCCAAGATCCATCCGGGCCTAGAGTGATCTGCGAGGGGTCGCGGGTGGCGGCGATGGCCAACCGACCGGCAGGCGGCGAGGCTTCGCGGGCGTCATGACAACCTATGCAGGCGAGCGTCTGGCCTGGCATCACATAGGTGAGAGTGCGCATTGTTTGCACGGCGACCCCGGCAGCATCCAACGCCTGAAAAAACACCGGCACGCCCGAGGGCAAACGGAAATTCACCGAGCCATCCGCTTCCACAGGCACCGTGCCAAGCACGAATTTGCCTGGATCCTCGGCCGACACCCCGAGGCTCGGCTGGTTCATTTGCGGTTGTACTTTTGGCGGAACCGCCACCACCCGCAGCGATTTAACCGTGCCCGGCGCGATGCCTGTGAGGCCGCGGGCGACGTCCTGCACAAGGACCCGGCCTTCCTGCGGCCCGCCGCGGTCCGTCAGGGTTGCTTGGAGCGGCGGCTGTGGCCGCGGTGCCACGGGCATAGGTGAGGCTGAGGAGATATCAGCATCGCGATGCAATAACTCCAAATTGCCGAACGCATCCAATAGATAGATACCGGTCGAATTGCGAGGGTTTTGCTCATCGCTGGCCCGGCAATGCGGCGGCAGTTTGCGGTCTGACCAACTGACGAGGAAAAATTCCTCGGACAGTGGCCATGGATTGGCATAATACTGATCGACGTTGGCCTCGGTTTCCGGAAATGGCACATCGGGCGTCAGCCGGGTGATCGGGGCATCGCCCTCGGTGCCGGCCGCACGATCTAACAAACACAGGGTGCCGCCGTAGATGGAATGGTGGGCGGCGGCGGTGAACACCAGCTTGGAAGAACCGGGGATGGAGCGCGCCTCGATTTTGACTTGGGGTTTGACGGTGTAATTGCCATAGACGAGTTGCGGGTTGCCGCCGTCCTGATTCGCCGACCACAGGCTGAAAAAATGCCCGTTGAAGCGGTCGATATAGTCCCATCGGGTGTAGAGCAAGCGGCCGTCATTAGCAACGCTGGGGGTCCACTCGAAATTTTCAAAGGCGGAGAGCGGGTGGATGTGGGTACCATCGGCGTTCATGCCGTGCAAGGTAAAGACGGGCACCGGTCGGAAGTTATCGCCGCCGCAGCGGACGTAACTATCAGGGAGGTCGGCGTTGCGCGTCGAATCGGAGAACCACTCGCTGCATTGGATGGCAGTGCCCTTGCGTGTGGACACGAAGGCAAGATCGCCGGCGGGCAGGTAACGCGCATCGAAGTCGTCATATTTTCCGTGGGTGATCTGACGGCGGCCGGAGCCATCGGCGCGGATCTCGTAAATGTGATAGAACGCATCTTCCGGCATGCGGGCTTTGTCGGCCTTGTTGGGTTCGGCGGCCAGTTCCGGATGGAACCGGCAATAGCTGAAGAGGATATTTTTCCCGTCGAACGCCAGTTCCGGGCCCATGAAGGAGCCTTCGGGCATATCACTGG
>JBAXCM010000697.1:0-2019 GCA_037141475.1 Verrucomicrobiota bacterium
CGTCTCGAAGCTCCCGTCCTGCACCAGGATGTCTGTCGTGACGGAGATCGCCATGGTGGCATTCGCGCTGAAGAGCGCCCCATCGCTCACCTGGAAATCGAACGAGTCGGGTCCGGTGTAGCCCGCGGTTGGCGTGTAGGTGAGGGTCCCGATATCGGCCACTGGAATTTCAGTGTCTACGGCCACGCTCAGTGTGCCATTGAGCGGGGTGGACTTCACCTTGATCGCTTGCAAGGTATTGCCGGCATCGACATCCGAGAACTGGAAGTTTGACGCCGCAAACGTCATTGAGGTGGCTGCTCTCACGGACATGGTCACCGCACCGCCGGTGGAGGTGGGCGCATGGTTCACATGCGCTACATTCACCGTCATCGTCGCGGGGAGGCTCCAAAGGCCGGTCGGGGTTGCCGAATTCTGGACCTTGATCCCAATCGTCGTGTAGGGTGAACCGAACTCTCCCAACGGCGACTGGTAGGTCAGGTTGTTGCTGTTGATGTCAGCCACCGTCACGATTTGGTCGAGGGTGACGGCGGTTCCGCTCAATTTCAATGTGCCCAGTGCCGGGAGCGAGGTGATCTGCACGTTGGCAAGCGGGCTTGAATTCGGATCCAAGTAGCCGAAATCGATTTCAGCCAGCGCCTTTACCACGTTTTCATCCGCCGCCAGCGTGGCATGGGTTGAGGACGGCGCGTTCGGGTCATTGGCCACCGGCGTCCACGTAACATCACTTACGCCGTCTAAGGAGGCATATTGGTTGTTAGATGTGGTGCGCGCGACCCGGAAACCAAGGATCAATTCACCTGCATTTATCGCTGTGGTGGTAAACGTAAAGCTCTGCCAAGTACCCGCGGGCTGGCCGCTTACATCACAATCCTGGTAGTAGTATTGCGAGCCAATCTTGAAATATGCTACCCCTGTATTATTCGAGCCGCCCCAGGCGTTTGTAGCTCTCCCGAAATTGAACGTCACCGAAAGCGTATCTCCGATCGCAACCGTTGTGTTCAAGTCCTGTTCCGCGCCGGCATCATTCCATGTGAATCGCGTAAAGTAACTTCCACCGTCGGGGTCGGAAGAAAAGGCCCCGGAAGTAGGCACACTACCGATGACCGTGTTTCCTAAGGTCCAGCCTGTAAGTTTGACCCAGTTCGTTGTCTTGTCAGTATTAGAACCGTATTCGGTCTCGAAGTTCCCATTCACTACGGGGATGGTGTTCGCCGAGGCGAGCGGGGCGCCAAGTCCGATGGCTGCTAGCGCCAAGCCGCAAAGCCTGCGCATGGGTCGGAAGTTCTGTGGCGTGGTGGTTTGGCCCGGGGGGGCGGTGGTGGGCATGGTTGGGATTTTCATGGTGTTTGTTGCTTGGTTGTTGTGTGAAGTCTGTTGTCGGTTGTCCGTGGAGCTTGCGCTCCGTGCTTTGGCTTTCTGCCGCAATCACGGACCACGGATCACCGATAACAGATCACTCTTCCTCTTCAGTTAGGCGTTACCACCAAACGGACGAACTGCGTGCCCAAGCCGGAAGGCAGGGTGTATGTTAGATTGCCGCCCGCTGGCGTGGGCTGCGGCACGGCAGCCGTCCAGGTGCTAAGATCGGGCGAGATTTGGACCTCATAGGTGCCTTGGTAGTCCGGGTTCACCGGCCAGGTCACCTGATTGCTCGTGTTCAGACCCGGATTGGTGGCTTGACCGGTCAGGCCCATGAAATAGGCGACGCCGTTTGGCACCCCGTCATGGTTCGAATCGCCGCTCACCCCACCGGTCACACCGTTGGCGGTGGCCCAGTCGGAATAGGTGTTGATGGCGAAGTTGGCCGTGACGCTCACATCTGCCGTCACACTGGAATCGGTGCGCGGATTGGTGGTCGAACTGTCGCTCCAGTTGACGAAATGGTAGTTGGCGTTCGGCACTGCGGTGACAGCCGTGCCGCTGCCGCCGCTGGCGACCGTCTGCGGCGAGGTGCCGGTGATCGAGCCATTGGTGCCCGCCGTGTAGGTCAGGGTGTAGGTGCTGATGGCTGTCCAC
>JBAXCM010000698.1:0-2017 GCA_037141475.1 Verrucomicrobiota bacterium
CTGAAGGCCGTTTTGCGCGAAGACCCCAACGTAATCCTGGTCGGCGAAATGCGCGACTTGGAAACCATCGCCGCCGCCTTGACGCTGGCCGAGACCGGCCACCTGGTGCTCTCGACACTCCACACCCAGGACGCCGCTCAGACGGTGGATCGCATCATTGACGTTTTCCCCCCGTATCAGCAGGAGCAGATCCGGGTGATGCTGGCCTCGACTCTCAAGGGTGTCGTCTCGCAAGTGCTATTGCCTAAGATCAACGGCCAGGGGCGCGTTGCCGCGCGCGAAATCCTGGTGGTGACACCGGCCATCTCCGCGCTCATTCGCGAAGGTAAAACGCACCAGATCTACTCCGCCATCCAGACCGGGGCCAATCACGGCATGTGTACCATGGAAAAGTCCCTCGCAGAACTTCACCAGGCTGGGTTGATCACCGAAGAAGACGCCCTCAGCAAGGCGAACCACCCGCAGGAGCTCCGATCTCTGATAACACCCCGGCAACACTACAAAGTTCAATGACCCGCCCGGTCCGGCCCCCCCAATGAATCCTGAAGAACTCAAGCACATCGCGGTGTTGTGTGCGATGGACAGCGACGCGCTGGCCAGCCTTGCCACCGCCTTGGAGGAAAAGGAGTATGCTGACGGCCAGACCGTTTTCTCCGAGGGCGACCCCGGCGACAGCATGTATTTCATTCTGAAAGGCTGCATTCGCATCGAGAAGCGCGCGCAAGCCACGACTGCGGTCCACAAGGTTCTTGCAGTGCTCGAACCCGGCGACTATTTCGGAGAAATGGCGCTTCTGGACCAGAAACCACGCTCAGCCTCAGCGGTTGCGGCGGGGGATGCCACCATTTTCCGGCTCTCCAAAGCGGCGTTCGATCAGATGCAAAGCGAGAACAGCGTCGCCGGGATGAGCGTGCTCTTCGCCATGATCCGCACCTCCAGCGAGCGCATCCGACGCCTGAGCGCGCAGGTTGTGGTGTACGATGAGGTCGGCAAGGCAATCGGCGAATCGCGCGAACTCCAGACCTTGCTCGATGTCATTTTGCAGCAACTCTCGTCGGCCACTTACGCCGATTGGGGATTGCTGCTGCTGCGATCCCAATTCTCCGACTGCCTCGAACTTCGCGGCCAGGCGAACTTGACCCTGACCCCCAAGCAGTGTGAAGCGGTTAGTAATGCCCAAGGCTTCCTCGGGCCGGTCTTGCAGAATCCAGGAGACCAATTGGTGGCAAGCTTCGACGACGAGGAGACCTTCAAGTCCTGCACACGCCTTGGCTTCGAAACCGCCTCGCTCCTGCTATCCCCGATCACCGTCGAAAACCAGTTCCTGGGTCTGATCGTGCTCGGCGGCAACGAACGCGACTGGTTCGACCTCAACGCCCTCAACCTGGCGCGCGGAGTCGCCCGGCAGGCAGCTCAGGCCATCCTCAATGCCCGGCACCGGGAGGAAGAGCAGGCTCGATCTAGGCACTCCCGACAGTTCGTCCGGTTCTAATGCTCCGATGCCCCTCACGCCATTCGAAAGAGGACTGGTGGCGCACCTGGTGGCAGATTGGATTCTGCAAAATGACTGGATGGCGCGAAACAAACTCAGCTTGCGACATCCCGCCGCCTGGACTCATGCCGCCATCCACGCAGTGTGCCTCAGCCTTGCCCTGGGCTGGCCGGCCGGGCTGGTGCTGGGATTTGTCCACATGCTGATTGACACCCGCGTGCCCGCAGCCTGGTGGCTGCGCAGCTTTAAGAAATGCGGCCAGGCGCCGGAAGCCGGCTCGATTGCGCTCTGGCTCGACCAGACGTTGCACATCGTCTGCATCGCCGTCTGGGTGGCGCTGGCCAGACACTGAAACCTCCGCCGAAAGCCAAACACCTAAGCAGTTCTCCGCACATCCTGAACTGCGGCCCAGAACTGGCGAACGGGCCCGAGTGTGACCCCACTTTTCGTTTGACCCGGGGCGCGGCATGATCGTAACCGTCCGGCGGTGCCGTCTTACGGTGAGGGGTGCGGGTATGGCAGGAT
>JBAXCM010000699.1:0-2014 GCA_037141475.1 Verrucomicrobiota bacterium
ACCAAGGACCGGGTGCACTACAATTTCCGTTGGGTGCAGGACTATTCCGGTGGGATCATCTGCGACTGGGGAGCTCATCTGTTTGACACGGCGCAGTGGGCTAACGACACCGAGCGCAGCGGGCCACTGGAAGTCGAAGGACGCGGCACGTATTGGCAGGGTGGGCTTTACAACACCGTCAAAGACTATGACGTTACATTTCGTTATGCCAATGGAGTGGTCATGACCTGCAAACCCGGAGAGCCAAGCATCAAGTTCATTGGCACCGACGGTTGGGTGGGCAACAGCGGTTGGCGTGCTCCAGTGCAGGCCAGTTCAGCTAAAATCCTCGAGTCTGTCATCGGCCCTGAGGAACTCCATCTCTATACCAATCCACAGGGCGAGCACGACGATTTCCTGCAATGCTTCAAAAGCCGCAAGGATCCCTATTTTCCGGTGGATATCGGCCACAGGGTCAGCACCGTCTGTCATCTCGCCAATATATCTATCAAACTCGGCCGCAAACTCAAGTGGGATCCCGCGGCCGAGATTTTCTCAGGAGATACCGAGGCTAACACAATGCTCGACCGGCCGCGTCGCGATCCCTGGCAATTGCCAAAGCTCTGACGCCTGATGAAGGGGCCGCTTAATCACCTCATGAGGCAGTCCGCTCTGCAGTTCCTCTGGCATACCCGAGAGAGTATCAGCGGGTGTAGCCCAAAAAGAACCCGAAGATAAAGATGATGATACAGGAAATGAACGTGAAAACTTGAGTATAGCGGCTTATCAAGCCAATTTTTTCCGCCTGAAGGATTCCATCCTTGCTCAGGGATTCAACGAGTATCTGAGCATTGTCCAAATATTGATCATAGATTGGAAGGAAATGCGCGACGAATTCCTCGTCGGCCGATTTTCGATCGCCGGACTCGCTCATCGAGAGGATCGAGCCTAGTGATCTGAGGCAATCAGCCCAATGCCTGCCATCGCCAGGCAAAATACCAAGGAGGTAATGATTGATCTGATCCATAGAATGCATCCATTTTGCTCCATATTGCGGCTACTTGCTAAGTTGACGTACCTGGGCCCATGATGGTTACAATTGATTTCATGGATTGAGGGAGCATCACGATTTGTAACTTTTCAGGCTCTCGTGGCTCAATCCTTGTATCTAACTTGCCTCGGTCAGCATGAAATCTATCCCCACCTTATGAAATCAGTCCCCACCTTATGGCTAGCAGTGTTGCTCGCTTCTTCTTGTCACAAAAAAGATGGCATCGCCCCGCCCGAGGCTAGGCCTCAGGCAATAGCGGTGAAGCTAACGCCTGCCACCCTCGAAGCCCACCAGGCCACGGAGGACGTGGTCGGCACCGTCCGCTCGAAGCTTCGCGCCGTGATCGAGGCCAAAGTCAGTGGGCGCCTCCTCCAATACCTCGTCGCCCCGGGCCAAATGGTGAAAGCCGGCGATCTGCTCGCCGAGTTGGATGTGCAGGAAATCCGCGCCAGGCGGGAGCAAGCCAAGGCCATGTTGGATCAGGCACAGCGCGACTTGGGCCGTCAACAACAACTCATTGCGAGCAAGGCCACCAGCCAACAGGAACTCGATGCCGCCGCCGCTCGCGTCAAGGTGACCACCGCCGGACTTAACGAAGCGGAAACCATGCTCAGCTATGCCAAAGTCACCGCGCCATTCGATGGCGTCATCACCCGAAAACTCGCCGATGTGGGCGACCTCGCCATGCCCGGCAAGCCGCTGATGGAAATGGAAGCCCCGGCAAATCTGCGTTTTGAAACCGACCTGCCGGAAAGTCTGCTAGAAGATATCAAGTTGGGAGTGTCTCTCCCGGTCACGATTCCGACGTTGCCAAAACCCCTTGCAGCCGCCGTCTCGGAAATCTCTCCGGTGGCCGATGCCGTCAGCCGCACGTTTCTCGTGAAGCTTGACCTGCCCGCCGCCGCCGGCCTGCGTCCCGGGCAGTTCGGACGCGTCGCCGTGCCGGTGGCGAAAACCATGTTGTTGTTAGTGCCAGGCCAGTCC
>JBAXCM010000700.1:0-2014 GCA_037141475.1 Verrucomicrobiota bacterium
CTCCAGACGCCGCCACGCTCGCACCCGAAAATTTTAGCGCCTGGCAGCGGCTTTACTTCACTCCTGCACAAATCGCCGAGCCAGCCATCACCGGTCCCATGGCCGACTTTGATGGCGACGGTATTTCAAATTTGTTGGAATTTGCCCTCAACCTGGATCCGACGTTCCGTGAAATGGCTGTCATGCAACCTGGCACCGGCTTGCGGGGCCTGCCGACACTCGCGGTGGCGACCGTGGACGGCAATTCCCGACTCACTTTGGAATTTGTCCGCCGGACGAACATAAGTGGCGCGGGACTCACCTATACCCCGCAGTTTTCCTCCGATCAGATCGATTGGCAGAGCGGGGGCACCGAAACCGTCACCCTTATCAACCCGCGCTGGGAGCGGGTGAAGGTGGTGGATTTGCTAACGACATTGGAAGCGCCCAAGCGCTTTGCCCGGCTCTGCGTGACGCTGGCCGAATGACGGGGCAAGTCTTGACACCGGTTAGCGGGTGAATGAAACTTGGCGACACCTGTGACCCAACCTTTGCATCCCGAATCATCCAGATCTGCCACCGTCCAACGGATTCCGTTGTGGCTCAAACTCGCCTACAGCGGATTCCTTGCGGTCATGATCCCGGTTTATTGGATCCATTATGGCCCGACCAATTTCCTCTACTTTTGTGATGTGGCTTTGCTGCTCACGTTGGCAGGTATCTGGCGGGAAGGCGCGTTGCTCATTTCGTTGCCCGCCGTGGGCATCTTGTTGCCGCAGGTCCTATGGTGCGCGGATTTTCTGGCCCAACTCTGCGGCGGCAAAATGACCGGCATGACCTCTTATATGTTTGATGCGGAACGCTCACTTTTTCTCCGCGGCCTCTCGCTCTTTCATGGATGGCTGCCATTCCTGTTGCTCTATCTCGTGCGCAAAACCGGCTACGATCGTCGAGCATTGTTAGGTTGGACGATGATCTGCATCGGCCTCTGCCTCGTTGCCTACTTCCTGCTGCCGCCCGCCGGGGCCGTGCTAGCCAACCCGCAGGTGCCGCGAAATGTGAACTATGTGTTTGGCATGGACGATGCGAAACCGCAGCAATGGTTGCCGCCGCTCGCCTACCTCGGGGTGTGGATCAGCGCCCTGACCTGCATCATTTTCGTGCCCACACATTTGCTCTTAAAAAAAGCCTGTTCGGCAGCCGGCAAAGTTTCTTAACGTACCAGCGACATGCAATCCACACCTTCCCCGTCCTGGCCCAAAGGCTTTTGGAACCTGATGTTCACCCAGTTCCAAGGAGCGTTTTCCGACAACGCCCTGCGCTGGTTGGTGATCTTTCCGGTGCTGGCATCGCTGGCCTTGAGTGATGCCGATAAAGAAGGCTTTGCCTCACAGGCGTCGCTGATGTTCGCGGTTCCGTTCTTGTTGTGCTCGACGGTGGGCGGCTGGCTGGCAGACCGTTGCAGCAAGCGCTCGGTGATGATCGGTGTGAAGCTCGGGGAGGTGGCCATCATGGGATTTGCGGCGCTGGCACTGGCCTGGGAACAGCCCACTTTGCAACTCGCCGCCATCTGTCTGATGGGGGTCCACAGCACGTTTTTTGCCCCGGCAAAGTATGGCATCATGCCCGAGGTGCTGCATCCATCGAAGCTCGCGGCGGGCAACGGCATCCTCGAGTTGCTCACCTTCGTCGGCATCATTCTGGGTACCTTTGCCGGCGGTTGGCTCGCTGAAACCCTCGCCCATCGCGAAGTCTGGTCCGGTGCCCTCCTCGCCGCCCTCGCCGGTGTCGGTTGCTTCGTCAGTCTCGGGATCTTCAAGGTTCCCGCCGCCGATCCCACCCGTAAATTCAACCCAAATATTCTGGGCGAAATCTGGAGCAACCTCCGCATCATGAAGACCGACCGCGACTTGTGGCGCGCCAATTGGGGCAACACCGCTTTCTTCTTCGTCGCCACCTTGGTCCAAATCAATCTCGCCCTCTACGCCCAAAAAGTGTTCCACCTCAAACCCACCGAACAGGCATGGCTCCAGGC
>JBAXCM010000701.1:0-2011 GCA_037141475.1 Verrucomicrobiota bacterium
ACCAATCATCGTCATCTAAAAATGCAATGTATTCCCCATTAGCTCTGTCCAAACAAACATTAGCTGCTTTTGATAGGTCGAATATAATAAATATATGGTTAATTTAACCTAATCCTCCCTTGCCCTAAAGGAACTCGAAAAGCGCCGTGCCGCTATCGAGGAAGCCCAGGAATTGCTCACCAAAGGTGACCAAGCCTACCAAGCAGGACGCTACGCCGAAGCCGCCACCGCCTTCTCCGGGGCCCGCGAACTCATCCCGGACTCGCCAATCACCGCAGAACTCCGCAACGCCGCCACACAGCGCTTCGCTCAAGCGTCCGTCGCCCAAGCCGCCGCCCTTGCCCGTAACGGCGATGTGGCCGCCGCTAAATCGGCCGTCGAGGCCGTGCTCAAGCCGAACGTGGCTCCAGATGATCCCGCTACCCTCGCCATGCGCAACCAACTCGATGATGCGCAGCGGACCAACCCGGCCCTCACCAAAGAGTACACCAGCTCCGTTGATTCCGTTCGCAAACTGCTCTATACCGCTGAGGGTGCCTACAATCTCGGTGAGTTCGACGCCGCTAAAAAGCACTACGAAAGCGTCCTACACATCGATCCCACCAACTCAGCCGCCCGTCGCGGCATGGAAAAGGTTGCCGCCGCCAAATCATCCTATCAAAAATCCGCCTCCGATCAGACCCGTGCCGAGATGCTCAACGAGGTTGCCGCCGCTTGGCAAACCGCCTTGCCAGATCCATCGCTCGATGTCGCAGGACTTGAACCGGGCGTGCCCGCCGCTCCGACAGGTGCCCTCGTACCCGTCGCCAATAAACTCGATCGCATCATCCTGCCCTCCATCATTCTTGACGGGGCCTCCCTCCAGGATGCCATCGACCTGCTCCGAGTCCGTGCCGCTGAGCTCGACACCACCGAAGTGGACCCTGCCCGCCGCGGCATCAATTTCCACGTCGATATTGGCGACGAGGCCTCTGAAACCGGCAAGCAGATCCGCGCCATCCGCTTTAACTTGCGCCTTACCAACGTGCCGATGAGCCAAGTATTGCGCTACATCAACGGGCAAACCCGCACCACCTACACGACCGACGATTTCACAGTGATTATCCGCCCCCGTGGCACAGAATCGAAAGAAATGTTTACCCGTTCCTATCGGGTCCGGCCGGACTTTCTCTCCAGCATGGGTGCCAGCGGCGATGCTGCGGCCAAGGCGGCCGACCCGTTTGCTGCAAAGACCCCCCCCAGTCTGCTCACAGAACGCCGTGGGGCCGTCGAAGTGCTCCGCGACCAAGGCATTGAGTTTCCGCAAGGAGCCACAGCCACCTTCAATCCGGCCAATGCCACCCTCACCGTCACTCATACTGCCACCGTCCATGACGTGATCACCCAAATTGTTGATGCCGCCACCAAGACTGAACCGGTCATGGTTTGTGTCCGTGTCACCATGATCAGCGTCAAGAATACCCGCCTCAAGGAACTCGGTTTCGACTGGTTGCTCAGCCCCACAGGCGTCGGTGGGGCCGGCTGGATTCCAGGAACCAAGAATCTCAATATCAGCGGCGGCACCATAGGTAACGCGAGAGCCATCGCAGACATGGTTGCTGCATCCGGCCAACCCAACGGTGCTCCGATGACCTCCGGCAATCGCAGTGGCGAGGATGCCGCCTACAAAGACTCGATTGATTACCTCATCAATAATAACGACAAACTCGCTCAAGCCACAGCCACCACAGGCACCCAGGGTGCCCCCGGCATCTTCGGCATCACCAAGGTCCTCACCAATAGTTCGGTGCAAATGCTCATGCGCGGACTCAATCAACAAAAGGGCGTCGATATCATGACCTCGGCCGCTACCGTCACTCGCAGCGGTCAGGCAGCCAGCGTGCGCTCGGTTCGCGAAATGCTTTATCCGACGCAGTACGAACCCCCGAAGCTGCCACAGGCGAATAATAACGTAAACATCAACATCGGGCCTAATGGTGCGATCACTCTCGGTGGCAGCGCGCCCCCGAGA
>JBAXCM010000702.1:0-2005 GCA_037141475.1 Verrucomicrobiota bacterium
TCCCGTCATCGACCGCGATCGCGGGGTCGAAATCAACGCCGTCAGTGTCGCCGTCGGCCACGGCTGCTTCCGCGTCGCCGCTGTCGGCCGCCGGCGTGGACTTCTTGCCCGCTGTTTTCGTACATCCGGCGGCCATCAGCAGCATTACCAGCAGCAGACAGATGCCAGCCTGTGAAAGAACCGCTGCAAACCTCACCGCTGCAAACCTCATCATGGTGCCGACCGTTGCGGATTGCATGAACGCCACCACGTTGGGCCTCGCCTTCGAGGCGTCAATAATATCTGTGGCTGAAGCAACCGCGCTCACTGCCAACGGGGCCACCAGCGGCTCGGCGCCGGCGGATGGCAATGTCTATTCGTCGGGCGCCACGGTGATGGTGCTTGGAAACACGGGCGGTTTGGCGAAAACCGGCAGTCGCTTCCACGGGTGGAACACGGCGGCCGACGTCAGCGGTGCCAGCTACGGCGAGGGCACCGCGTTGGTCCTCAGCGGCAACATCACACTCTATGCGCGTTGGCTGCCAAACGACGGATTCACGGTAACATACAATGGCAATGGCAACACCGGCGGCACGGTTCCCGCCGACACCACCGTCCCTGCGTTGAACGCTCCTGTCACGGTCATGGGAAACGTCGGCGGACTGAGCCGCACAGGCAGCACGTTCGCCCGTTGGAATACCGCTTCCGACGGCAGCGGGGTGTCATACGATCCCGGCGACACGTTCGACATCACGGGCGACACGACGCTATTCGCCGAATGGGTCGCCAGCCGTCACACGTTGAGCTATGCGGCGGGCGCGGGCGGCATGATCTCGGGAACCGCGACCCAAAGCGCATCCTACGGCGGCAGCGGCGAAAAAGTCACCGCGGTTCCCGATTCCAATCATCGATTCGCTGGTTGGAGCGACGGACTCCCGACCGCCAGCCGCACGGACGCGAACGTCATGCGCAACATCTCCGTGACGGCCAACTTCGTTGCCAACCCCTCAATGCCGGACAGCAATGACGGCCTGTCGAATTTCCGCAAAATGAAGTACGGCTTCTTCGTGCATTACGTCCATGGCAGCGCCTACACGGTGACCGTTGACGCCGCCGGTATCGCCCCGGCCTCACTCGATGAGCTGGCGAACCGGTTCGACGTCCAAAGTTTCGCCGACGATCTCGCCACCATGCAGGTCGAATATGTGATCTTCACCGCTTGGCATGCCAGCATGAACTGCCTCTGGCCCAGCCCAGCCATGGATCGCTGGCTAACAGGCCATACCTCGCGGCGGGATCTCCTGGGCGAAATGGTTGATGCCGTTAGAACCAAGGGCATCCGGGTGCTTTTCTACACCCATCCCCACGACGGATATGACCTGGTGGGCGCGGCTGAGCAAGCCGCCACGGGTTGGAACCCATCCGACCGCCGGATGTGGAACGCCTTCATCAACGAGGTGTACGGCGATCTGATAGACCGTTACGGCGGCCGCATCGACGGTCTCTATCTGGACGAAGGCAGCAGCGGGGCCAACAGTTACCTGAGGGTGGACTATCCGCGGTTGCGGCAGACGATCAAGAGCCACAACCCGGACTTGATCATGATCCAGAACAACTACGGCAACCTCTACAGTTGCGACATCGGCGATCAGGAGATTTTTTACGGTGGTTCGTATGATCCGTCCATCAGCTCGAATGCCTGGCCGGCCAACGCGAATCCGATGTCGATGGTGACGGGAAGCATCTTCTGGGCTTCGCAACCGCTGGGCGCTTGGGTCGCGCGTTACGACGCGGCGGCGATGTTCCGCATGACGGTGCTGCGGGCCGGAGTGAACTCCAACACCGGCGGAGGCGTCAACTGGGCCGCCGGCCCGTACCCGGACGGCGGATGGGAAACTGGCGTGCTCGAAACGATGAGCCAGGTGGCCGCACTGATCGCGCCCATCCGCCGCGCGATATGCAACACCTGGCCCAGCCAATCCTGGGTAACCCCGGCCAACGCCACCATCAACAGCCTGGCCAACGG
>JBAXCM010000703.1:0-2004 GCA_037141475.1 Verrucomicrobiota bacterium
ACCAGGCGAAAAGCGGATCGGGATCATCGCAGATGAGGGAAACATGCTCCGGGGCCACGATGCCGCGGTGGGCGAGGTGCTGCTGCGCGGCGGCGAAAAGTAGGGACTCGCTGATGATCAGTGCGGTCGGCGGGGTGTGCTGAAACAGCGAGTCAAGACAGCGATGGAATCCCTCCCGCGAGTCTTTCCAGTCCGGCAGGTGGTATGATCCGGCTGGGATCCCTAGCCTTCCGAGTTCGTCGAGAAACGTCTGCTCCATCCCCCCTGGCTGGGGCTTGCGCCGCTCCTCACGGACCAGCATCACGATGCGCCGGTGACCCAGCGCCACCAATCGCCGCACTGCCGTGAGCATGGCCGGAATCTTTTGCACCCCGACACCGGCGATGGGGAGGTCGATGTGCCGCCCGAAAAAGGCGAAAACCGGCAGCGACTGATCCGCAAACCACTCCAGGACACCCAGCGAACCGCTGTCCACCACCCAGCCATCCGCCGGATTCGCCTTCACGAAGCGCGCCACCTTCCCGGGATCCATCCCCAATTGATGAAGATCCTTGGCCGCGAACTCCGGTTGGTGTCCGGCTTCAGTCAGCCGATGATGGAGATCGACGATGTGTGAGGCGCTTCGTGAGGCTTTCTCGTAAAGCAGAATCCGGATCCTCAACCCGGTCGGGGCGCTGCCTGTCGGCGGCAAGACCCGGCAGCGCCGCCCCGCACCCTGCCCGCGCAACAGCCCTTCGTGTTCCAACTGTGCCACCGCCGCCACCACCGACTTCGGACTCACCCCCAGTTCCTTCGCCAACCGATGGACCCCGGGCAGCGTCTCACCCAGCGACCCGGCCTGGATCTCACTCCGCAAATGCTCCGCAAGTTGCTCAATGGCGGTGAGGGAACGAAAGGGTTTCATGACGCGGAAAACCGTGACCCATCGGGTTATAGTTGTCGAGAGCGAAATGTCTTGCGGACTGCACAGCGCGTAATAGAAATCCACTGTGTTCGCACAAACATCCAAATTGGAAATCAGCGAACCGAAAACAACCAACCAACCGCGATCAAACACCCAAAAAGTCCGAACATCATGAACATCATGAACCTGATTAAGAACACCAGAGATCACCCGGGACATCTTGCCCGCGCTTTGCCGCTGGCGGCAGCCTCGGACATTCCCAACGTCATCACGCCGCGCAAGCCACTCCGCCGCGTGCTCACCTCCATCGCCCTGCCGCTCGCCGCACTCGGCCTCGGCCAACTGGTGCCATCCGCGCTGGCGGACGTCCTGCCTGTCACCTCCGGCTTGCAATGTTGGTATGATGCGTCGGTGGGCGTGACCACCAGCGGCACGACCGTCACGGGTTGGGATGATCAATCGGGCAATGGCAATAACGCCACGTTAGGTGCCGGCACGCCGCAGCTTGGAACCTCCCAGATCAACGGCCGGCCGGCGGTGCTCTTCCGCGGCGGCAACAATAATCTGAACATCAACAAAAACATCATACCCCGGCAGGAGTACATCGTCTTCAAGTCGGGCCGCTACGCGTTTGATCCCGGCAACCCGAACCTTTGGGGTAACGACTGGGGGGCACCGTTCGGCCAACAGAACGACAATGGCTGGATGTTCGAGAGTGGCACCAGGAAAATGTGGAGTGACGGTGGTCGCCGTCCCTTGGCCGTGTCACAGAACGGCACGAGCGTGCTTGAAACCGGCAACCCTAACGGCGATCCGTACGGTATGGCCAACGTTGCCAACTACATGGTGCTCAAGGTGAATCCCAAGAATTACAGTGCCGCATTCGGTCGGATCGGCCGCGGAAACAACTCCTGGGGGAACGGCTATTTCGACGTGGCCGAGATCATTGTTTACGACCGCGTGTTGACCTCCACGGAGGAAAACCTGATAGGCGGTTATCTGGCTGGGAAATACCAGATTTCCACGGCTTATCCTCCGCTCCCGTTGATGGTGAGCGTCTCCAGCCCGGCCAACAATCAGGCCTATCCGACCAACACCTC
>JBAXCM010000704.1:0-2000 GCA_037141475.1 Verrucomicrobiota bacterium
GATGGAGATGGAAGCCCCGGCAAATCTGCGCTTTGAAACCGACCTGCCGGAAAGTTTGCTAGGCGATGTCAAGTTGGGCGCGCCACTCCCGGTCACTATTCCAACATTGCCAAAACCCCTTGCTGCCACCGTCTCGGAAATCTCTCCGGTGGCCGATGCCGTTAGCCGCACGTTTCTGGTGAAGCTTGACCTGCCCACATCCGCCGGCCTGCGCCCCGGGCAGTTCGGCCGTGTCGCCGTGCCGGTGGCACATGCCAAGTTATTGTTAGTTCCTGGCCGATCCGTGATTAGGCGAGGGCAAATGGAAGCAGTCTTCGTTGTTAGGGAGGGGCATGCCACACTGCGTCTCGTCAAAACCGGCAAACTCTTGGATGATAAAATCGAGATTCTCTCCGGCCTGGAGCCCGGCGATGCGGTCGTGACCAGCGACGCCTCCCACCTCGTCGACGGCCAACCCGTGACTTCACAGCCATGAGCGACCCATCAACCAAGCCGCATTCTCTTGGCATCGCGGGCCGCATTGCCGCCGCCTTTATCGACTCCAAGCTCACCCCGCTGATCATCGTCGCTGCGGTTTTGCTAGGTGGGGCGGCCATCGTGCTGTTGCCGCGTGAGGAGGAGCCGCAGATCAAGGTGCCCATGGTCGATGTGATGGTGGCCATGCCGGGTTCCAGTTCCAAGGAAGTTGAGGAACGGGCGACCCGACCGATGGAGAAATTGCTCTGGGAATTGCCCGGCGTCGAATACATTTACTCCACTTCCAAGGATAGTGAGAGCATGATAATCGTGCGCTTCAAGGTCGGTGAGGATCCGCAAACCAGCTTGGTCAAGCTCACCGAAAAACTCCGCTCTAACTTTGATAGAATCCCGCCCGGAGTTGCCCCGCCGCTGGTCAAACCCAAGAGCATTGATGACGTGCCGATTCTGGGACTTACCTTTCACAGTGCCCGGTATGATCATCTCATGTTGCGCCGACTCGCCGCGCAAGTTGAGGAATCCATCAAGCAAGTGCCGTTAGTGGCAGAGACCACGCTCATCGGTGGTGCCCGCAAGGCCGTCCGCGTGATCCTCGACCCGGTTAGATTGGCATCCCGCAGCCTCAGTCCGGCAGGCATTGTGCCGATGTTGCAGCAATCGAACCGGCAGTACCGCGCCGGTGGCCTCACCACTGCCAACCGCGAAGTCCTTGTGGAGACGGGTGCCTTCTTGAAAACCTCTGAAGATGTTGGCAACGTGGTCGTCGGTGTGTTCAGCGGGCGGCCGGTCTATCTGCGCGAAGTGGCGAACATCCTCGATGGCAGTGAGGAAACCAATCAATATGTGTTGTTTGGTGCGGGAAATCACATCGAAGAACCCGCTGTGACTCTCAGCATTGCAAAGCGCCCTGGTGCCAATGCCATTGCCGTCGCCGACGATGTGCTTCATAAAGTTGAGTTGCTCAAAGGCAAGCTCATCCCTGCCGATGTGATGGTTGATGTGACCCGCAACTATGGCGAAAGTGCGGCGGAGAAATCTAACGAACTATTGTTTCACATGGGCATCGCCATTTTCAGTGTCACGTTGCTGATTTGGCTCACTCTCGGTTGGCGCGAGTCGGGGATTGTGGCGGTGGCCATCCCCGCCACTCTAGCGCTGACTCTGTTAATATTTTACCTTTATGGTTTTACGCTCAATCGCATCACCCTTTTCGCGCTGATTTTCAGCATCGGCATCCTCGTCGATGACGCCATCGTGGTGGTGGAAAACATCGTTCGACATTTCCACTTGCCGGGCAATCAAGGAAGGAATGGGTCGGCCATCGCGGTGGAGGCTGTCAACGAGGTGGGCAATCCCACGATTCTGGCCACCTTTGCGGTGATCGCCGCGGTGCTGCCGATGGCCTTTGTAGGCGGCCTGATGGGGCCCTACATGCGGCCGATTCCCATCGGGGCGAGTGCCGCCATGTTCTGGTCGCTGCTCATCGCCTTCATCGTCACTCCCTGGGCATCTATCCGCATCCT
>JBAXCM010000705.1:0-1994 GCA_037141475.1 Verrucomicrobiota bacterium
GCCCTCGGTCAAGCCGGCGTCAATATCATGGCGTTCTGCAAGGATTTCAATGCCAACACACAAAGCCAAGCAGGCGATGTGTTGCCAGTGGTCATCTCTGTTTACAAGGACAAGTCCTTTACCTACATCACCAAAAAGCCCCCCGCAGGCAATCTCCTCAAAAAAGCCGCAGGCCTTGCCTCCGGATCCAAGGAGTCGAATAAAGTCAAGGTCGGTAAAATCACCAAGGAGCAATTGATGGACGTGGTCAAAATCAAGATGCCCGACCTCAATACACGCGATCCCGAAGCTGCCGCGCGCATCCTCGCCGGAACAGCCCGCCAGATGGGCTTGGAAATCGAAGGCATGTAACCCTCTCAGCCGGGCTTTCTAACAGGGGGTCCGGCACCCGCAGGAGAGTGCCACAACCGGTGGCATCCGAAAGCACTGCAAACCAATAATACCAATGGCCAAACACCGCAGCAAACGCTATCAGAAAGCCGTGGCACTTGTCGAAGTCGGCAAGAGTTACTCGCTAGACGACGCAATCGGCATCGTGAAGCAATTCCCGGCGCCCAAATTCACCCCCACCGTCACCCTCTCCTTCCACCTCGGTGTGGATCCAAGAAAGAGCGATCAGATGGTGCGTGGTTCCGTTTCCCTCCCTCATGGCACCGGTCGCAACGTCCGGGTCGCCGTGTTCGCCCAAGGCGTGGCAGCTGAAGCAGCCATCGCCGCCGGAGCCGAGCACGTTGGCTACGAAGACCTCATCAAGCGGGTGCAGGAAGGGTTCACCGACTTTGATTCTGCCATCGCCACTCCTGATGCAATGGCAGAAGTGCGCAAAATCGCCCGTATCCTCGGCCCCCGCGGGTTGATGCCCAATCCGAAAACCGGCACCGTCACAGACGACACCGCCAAGGCTGTGCGCGAAGTGAAGGCTGGCCGGATCGACTTCAAACTCGATAAGAACGGAAACGTTTCCGGTTCCATCGGCAAGGCGTCCTTTGATCCGGTGCAATTGTTTGAAAACGGCCGCGCCTTCGTTGATGGCGTGGTGCGGGCCAAACCCGCTGCCGCCAAGGGCAACTATATCCGCAGTGTCACCTTGGCTGCATCCATGCTTCCCGGCTTGCCGCTGGAAGCCGCCACCTACACCAAAGCCTCTGCCTAATCCCGGCCCGCCAATACCATGAATCCTGATAAGAATATCATCATCACCGGCTTGCTGGAGCGTGTCAATGCCTCTCCCTATCTGATTGTCATTGATTACACCGGCCTCAAGGTCAAGCAGTTCACCGAACTGCGCAACCGCCTCTTCGCCGTCGGTGCCTCCTGCACTGTCGCCAAAAATAGCTACATGCGCAAGGTGCTTACCGAAGCCGGCCTGCCGGATATTGGTAGCGAGCTCGTTGGCCAAACGGCTTTCGTCACCGGCGCAAGTGAAGTATTTGCGGCTGCCAAGGCGATCAAGAACTTTGAAAAGGAGTTCAAGAAACCCGAAATGCGCGTCGGTATCCTCGGCAATGCCGTGCTCGATACCGCCAAACTGCGCGCCATCGCCGATATCCCATCCCGCGAGGCCGTGCTGTCCCAATTGCTCGGCACTATCAACGAGCCAGCAGCCCGTATCGCACGCGTTATCAAAAATAAATTCAGCCCCGATGAGGAGCCCGTCTCAGAAACGCCTGCCGTTGATGAGCCAGCCGTCACCGCCGCCGAGTCACCCGAATAAAGATCTGAACTGATGGCGGCAGCGTCTCCGCGCCACCGCCTGAACACCCAATGGTTCCTCGTCGGAGCGGCGGCTGCCGCTCTGAAATTCCCGGAGGCTCCGGGAGCGACGATACCGAACAAGGAGAACATAACATGTCAAACATTGCACAACTCGTAGAACAACTCGGCAAGCTCACCGTCCTGGAAGCTGTCGATCTCGTCAAACAACTCGAAGAAACATGGGGCGTCTCCGCCGCCGCACCGGTCGCCATGATGGCGGGCCCGGCTGCTGCTGCCGA
>JBAXCM010000706.1:0-1979 GCA_037141475.1 Verrucomicrobiota bacterium
TCCCTAAACCGTTGCGTGCTCATCGACGTCACCGGGCGCAAAGCCGCAGAGGAGGAACTCCACCAAGCCAGACTCCTCGCCGAGCAGGCAAATGCCTCAAAATCTCTCTTCCTGGCTCACATGAGCCATGAAATCCGTACCCCTTTGACCGGCATCATCGGGATGACCTCCCAACTGCTCGACGATGAGCTGGCCCCTGCACAGCGCGAACGGGCTAAAATCGTCCAAATCAGCGCCGACGCCCTCCTCTGCCTCATCAACGACGTTCTGGATTTTTCCAAAATCGAAGCTGACAAGCTTGAATTGGAGATGCTGGACTTCAACTTGGTGACGTTGCTCGACAATCTGACAAGCCTGCTCGCCCCGCAGGCAACTAAAAGCGGCCTCGCCTTCAATTGTTGCGTCGGCCCGGACGTGCCGACGGTCCTCCGCGGCGACCCGGGCCGCCTGCGCCAAATCCTGCTGAACCTCGTCAGCAATGCCATCAAGTTCACCCCGAACGGCACGGTGAGTGTGCATGTTAGCTTGGTTTCCTCCACCGCCACATCGAGTGTGCTGCGCTTTGCGGTGCGCGATACAGGCATCGGCATCCCGGCCAACAAGCAGCAGTTGTTATTTCAGGAATACTCGCAAATGGAAGCCTCAACGGCCCGTCGGTATGGGGGTAGCGGTCTGGGCTTGGCTATTTCGAAGCAACTGGTCGGGCTCATGGGCGGGCAGATTGGTGTCTCCAGCGTCGTCGGCCAAGGGTCTGAGTTCTGGTTCACCGCTTGCTTCGCTGTGAGGCTGCACCCATCACCCACGAAAGAGTCCCCTCCCCTGCCGCCGCCTCTCGCCGCCGCCAAGCCAAACTGGCACGGGCGGCGCGTCCTCCTCGTTGAGGACAACCTCATCAATCAAAAGGTGGCCCTCGGCTTTTTGCGGCCTTTCGATCTGCAGGTGGATGTGGTCGTCAACGGCATTCAAGCGATCCATGCCCTTGCCCGTGCCCCCTACGACTTGGTGCTCATGGATATGCAGATGCCTGAGATGGGAGGCATCGAAGCCACTCTCTTAATCCGCGGCCCGAGATCCGTCGTCCTCAACCCCCGGGTGCCCATCGTTGCGATGACCGCCAATGCCATGGCGACCGCCGAACAGGAATGTCTGGAGGCTGGCATGAATGACTTTCTCCCAAAGCCCCTAGACCGGCACAAGCTCGCAGCCATGCTCGAGCAATGGTTGCCACAGACCGCTGTCGATCCGTCCTGACACAAGACGGTGCATGGACGGAATTGATAGAGGCGCTCTGTGAGCGTCGCTGCCCGAAGGCACATCATCGGCGTCGGCGGTCATGGACGTGCCGCTACAAAGGCATCTCATGGGCTTTGGCGGCCACAAATGCGCCGGCACAAGAACGGGGGACCTCGGGAATCGAACAGGCTCGTTCTGTTGGGAAAGAATCCTGAAAGAATCGTTGCGTTAGGCACGTTGCGCAGCAACATGATTTTGCAGCACGCTTTCCTCATTCCTCAAGCCTGTGCAGGCATGCTTTTACTCTAAAAATCCCATCCATGAACCATCCATGCATTAGATTATACGGTGTCGCCGCGTTGTTGCTGGCACCCTTGGCCCAGGCCCAAACAAAAATCATGCTAGACCAGCCGATCGATTGGCAGGTGTGCCAGCGCACCCCCCAGGAGTGGGCCGACATCAAGGTGACGGGAAGCGCGTCGGCAGATGCGGCCCTGGTCGAGGCCAAGGCCGATTTGAGTTCGGCAATGCGCGGCAAGGCGAGTGATTGGACGATCATCGCCCAAGGCCCGCAAATCAAGGACGGCAAATTTGCCGGCTCTATCAAGCTCCCGACAGGCGGCTGGTATGCGCTCCAGGTGCGCATTCGGAAATCTGCGGCTGACCCTGCGGTACTGGCCGAGGGCAGCGTTGCGCACGTCGGGGTGGGGGATATCTTTGTGGTGGCCGGACAGTCGAACTCATCC
>JBAXCM010000707.1:0-1967 GCA_037141475.1 Verrucomicrobiota bacterium
GCCGGTGGTATCGTTGGCGAGGCGGCGGTTGACGAAATCTGCCAGGGACAGGAAGGGCCCGCGTTTGCGAACTTCCACGACGATGGTGTGGGCGAGGCGGTCGATTTCCTCTTCGCTGAGCGAGCGCTGGCCGGACCACGCGGCTTGGGCATCTGCGGAATCATTGGCCGTCCACTGGCCGCCGGGCGGGGAGAGGATGCGGGCAAAAAGTGCGCTTTTGCCATCGGCCGACAGACGACGGGTTGCCCCTAGGACGGCTTTCCAGGCCTCGATGCTGGTGGAATTGACGTTGAAGGCACCATTGACGCTCAGGCCATAGGCGCAGTGGTGGAAGTCGGCAAGGTCGTCGGGGGAGGCGGAAGGTCCGGTGATGGGAGCCAGATGCATGCGGCCATTGGGCAGGGGAGGGTGGTTGGGATCGGTGAGGAGTTGGTGTTTGGAATAGGTGGTACCGGTGGACAGGAAGAATGCATCCCAGAGGGTTTGATTGAGTTCGTAGGACAGGTCATACACCAAGTTGTCGGTTAGCGGGTAATCTTGGTAAATTGCCCGGGCTTGGATGGCCCAGGCGTCTGGGCTGGTGGAGCGCTGGGGGTCGCTGGACCAGCCAATGTCCGGAGTATCGAAACCGCCCTGATGGGTTTCGCCGTAGCTTGTAAAGCGCGGGGCACTGCAATCGAGCCCGGTGAGGCGGGCACCGGCTAGGCGGGGGTCGGCGAGGGATTGGCCGATGGCATACGATGGGTGCCAGACAAACTCGGAAAGCTTGGCATGTTGAAATTGACCGATCGACAGCACGCCGGCACCGTCGCGTGGAATATCAAACAGCACGATGGGCTTGGCGGCTCCTTCCTGGGGCGGCCCGAAGGGATAGCCATGATAGCGGCCGTTCTTGGGCACCGGCATCTCGTCGTTCCAAGATACGGCACCGTCATACAGGTCGCGGGTGTAGGCACCGAAAAACCATGGTCCGCCCAGAGTGCCGGAGCTGGGCAATGAGCCGGCGATGTTGTCATAGGGTGAGCGTGTGGCGTAGGCGGCGCGCGGATTCCAGGAGGCCAGCAATGCGTCCTCGAAATGCGGAGTGCCCTTGAGGGGGCCGGAGCCGATCAGGTTGGACTGGGTTTCCTCGAACCAGCGCATGCGAATGCCCTCACGAGTCCGCACATTGGGCAGGGTCGTCAGGACGGCGGTATCTGTGCTGGCACTGGTTTCCTCCACTGGGATCTTCTCATTGGTGCTCCAGGAAACGCGAGGCTCGCGCCCACCACCGAATTGCAGCGAGGCGGATAAGAGCGCGAGCTGCGGCAGTTTGTCGAAATCCCCAAACTTCACGTTAGTGGCTGTGCCCAGCTGTTTTATGATGACCCGGCAGTCGTCGGCTTGGTTTGTGATGCCGCCGCCAAAGGCACCGATGGGCGCGAACCAATAGTCGCTGGGAATGAAGTCGATCCCGCCGTCAATCTCACTATCCGATGTGTAGTAGCTGCGCGAGGGGTGGGGCGGCTTGAGGCAGGTGAGCGAGTTGGCTTCCAGCGCGTAGTTGCCGCTGGTATTGTTAGGCATGTTCAGCCGGTTGTACTCGGCGCTCTTATCCGGCGAGAATACCAAGCATTCGCCGGGAGCGAAGGTGGTGCGGGGAATCGAGAAATACCAGCAACCGTTGTAGGGATCGGTGTAGCCGGTGCTATCCAAAACCGATCCGGTGCTCGAGTTGTTGAAATTGTTATCGCGGCCGCCCTCGGTCCAGATCCATTGGACGGGTGAGAGGTTGACGCGGGAGGTTCCAACCAATCGATAAGCATCCGTCCACATTTCCTGGCGGCCGTTGCCTTGGATCATGGAGAGGCAGCGGTCGAGGGTCAGAGAGACGTTGTAGGGGTTCCAGAGGACAATGCGGGGATAGATGTGCAGCCGGACTTGATAGGGCTGGGTGGGGGGAGCTTGGCCAGCTCGCTGGACCGTGT
>JBAXCM010000708.1:0-1943 GCA_037141475.1 Verrucomicrobiota bacterium
ATATTATATTACGCATTTAGAATCTGGAAAGACAGATCGTAAGTCAATGCAAATGGCCAGTGCTATATTTGCCTATGGTGCCATATGGATGTTTGTGTCATTTATATCATCTGTATTCTTTTTGGCCTACCTTGTTAAAAGATATATCAGTCAATCAGATGGCGAATAATCAATTTTTATTATAAATACGTGGTCTAACTAGGCGCTGAAAGGGAGATCATGTCGTTCCCGCGTTGGCTACCGCCTAAGTCAAATGTGTGCTGGTCAAGCGGAATCCGGACTCAGGTGGTTAAAGACAAGCCAGTTCGAGCATCGCCGCGTTGACCGTCCGGCCCCCTTGACCCCTGCGCGCGGAGGGCCTGATCGCCGTGGGCGAAGGGACTGATGCATGGGTGACGAGTTCGAAGGCCGGTGGTCCCTTCACCCCCGACGAGCATGCCCTCCGTGCTCGTCGTCAAGGGCTGCGCGCAGACGCGCTTGCCGCCTGCGGCGGGGCCTCGCTGGCTGCCGTGCAGACGCGTCGTGGACAGGGGCTCAGCTAACCGCTGCATGGAGTACCGTTTGATCACGGGGCTGCCTTGGCCTTCCAATAGGCCCGGCGCTTGGCGTCGGCCTCATCGAAGGTGGCTTTGCGTTGGGCGAGTTTGGTGGCGATGTGGACAGGGCCGAGCAGCGCGTCGGCCGGGGTCAGGTAATGGATGGCGCTGTGCAAACGGACGCTGTTATACCTGAGAACATACTCGGCGACGACGGTACGTGCCTCCTCCAGATCACCGAGTGCAGTACGGCGGACACACTCGGTCTTGATGCTCTTGTGCCAGCGTTCGATCTTGCCGTTCGATTGTGGGTGGCGGACCCGAGCCTTGGAGTGGGCGCAACCGGCGTCACGCAGGAATACTTTGAACTGGGCCGATACGTACTGACTGCCATTGTCGCTGATGATCCGTGGTCGTGGCGTGTCTTTGGGCAGCGTGTCCAAGGCTCGCTGGATGACGATTTCGACATCGTTGGTTTCCATGCGAAGACGAACCTCGTGGTGGATGATCGCGCGGGAGAATCCATCGAGCACGCTGATCAAGAAATACTGGGTTCCCAGGATATTCAGGTAGGCGATGTCGGTGTGCCATTGCTCGTGCGGACGTTCGGGCTGGTCGAATCCCTTCTTGTGCGCCCCGGAGGTTGTTTGCTTCCAGCGACCAATCAGCCCCGCCTCCTTCAAGATCAGGTACACCGTACTCGGCCGGACGGCCGCCACGCCTGCCTCTGCTATCATGAAGGCGAGGCGCTTGTAGCCATCTTCCAGATGTTCACGGGCGAAGGCAATCACCGCCGCCTGCTCCTCGGGCGTGATGTGATGCGACTTCGGCGTCGTCACCACCGGACGCGCCGCCTTGCCCCCGGTCCGCGACCAGTCGAAGTACGTCGATCGCGGCAGCGCCAATACGGTCAGCGCCTCTTTTACCGGGTATTCGGCCCGATCATGCAAACGCTGCACGACCGCCACCACTTCGATGCTGACCTGGGGCGATACCTGACGTATGGTCAGGTCGCCCCACGTGATTTTTTTAGTTGGAGCACCTCCATCGACAACTCGGCTGCCACCTCCTCCAGGTGGCGGATCCGGTCGTCCTTGACCGCCAACAGTTTTTCGGCCCGATGACCATCCCGTTCCCGCTTGTCTGATAGAGCCAGGTCGGCACCTTCCAGCACGGCCCGGATCCAGGCGTGGATCATGCTCGGTGAGGTGTCGTTCTCGTCGGCAAGCGTGGCAACGGGGATGCCATCCCGGAAGTGGCGGCGGACCAACTTCGCCTTCTCGGCGGCTGACCAGTGGCGCTTGGTTTTGGGGTCGGAGGTGGTGGACATGATCGGATCCTTGTGAGACTTGCTCACGATGGAAGTCCGAAATCAGCTTAGGCAGCACAGTTTGGCCACATCGACAT
>JBAXCM010000709.1:0-1939 GCA_037141475.1 Verrucomicrobiota bacterium
GTGGTGGCCGGGGCGAGGGCTTGCGACGGTATGATGCGCAGAAGGTTCACATCTTCAGGCGTTCGTGGTCGGTGTTGTAAATATCGTGAAGTGACTGGACGTCCGCCACAATCTCAGGCGCGGGAGGCGTGCCCACCCAAGTGAAGGTGGCCGGCCCAGCCGGGAACGTAGGGATCACGGGAGCGTGGTATTCGCGGCCATGGGCCGCCATCCGGCCGGCGATGCCGCTGGGGTACATGACGCTCCACATCATGCATAGGCTGTGGGTTCCTCCATCATTGCCCACGAAGGAATGGATGCCGGATACCAGCGAGAAGTCGGCGGAGGACCAAAGCTGGATCGAAGCAGCGCCGTCACCGGGCCAGTAACTCACGAGCGTGCGTGGTGGCGCATTCTGGAACCGATAGACCGTGGCTCCCAGAAACAGCAGTTTGGACCATGGATGCGTTTCCCGGTAAGCCGCCATCCTCGTTTTGAAGGCTGCAATGTCCGCGGCTGAGGCCACCATGGCGGCTTCGGGTTCCGGCAGCGGCGGCAGCGCTATGGGTTTGATCTTTTGAATGGTGATGGTGCGTCCGCCCTGCTGGTGGGTTTTCGAGGCGAGAACCTCAGTTTGGGGAATGATGAACCGGGGTTTGGGCGGTGCAGGTGGAGGCGGCGTGCCGTCTGGAATGTTTCCGAGGATCCGGGAAGTGGTGTGAATGACCGCAGAAGGGGCCGCAGGAGCCCCGGTTGCAGTGGAGAGTGCCTCGGAGGTGGGGGATTCCACCTCCTGAGAGTAAACGGATGCGGCGGCGGCCATGACGACAACAAGCACAAGGGGGAATGCTTTCATTGGGATTACACATCTGATAGGCTGCCATGCTTTGATCCGTCAATTATTTAATCCGAGTTTGTGAATTCTTGGCAACGACTAGGGTTTGTTAGCCGCACAGAATCATTGATCTAACTATCCGTAATTCCAGGTCTCCGCCACCAGACTGGCTAGGCATGCGCCCCTCCGTCAGCACCAAATAATCGAGCACGCCATGCGCCACGACCGAGATCGCCCACGCCGCCCAGCAAAGCTCCGCAAACAGCGCCTAGCCAGCAAGCCGCCACGGGGTTGCCTGACCCTGCCTGTGGATCTATAACGATCCACAAGGCGGGACGTGCTATTACGACTGGCATACCGGACGCGGACACGACTGTCTGCTAGACTTTCTGGGATACGATGAGCATACCGGAACCATCGGCTACGCCGGGGACATCCAATGCGATGGCTTCAGCGCCTACTCGGCCCTCGCTGCGCGCTTTACGACCATCCGGCTTGCCGGTTGCCTCGCCCACATCCGGCGCAAGTTTGTCGAAGCGATGGACCTGGCTCCTGAAATCACCCTGCCCATCGTGATGCCATCAATCAATGGGACAAGTTCATCGTCTGCCTGGAGAGCGGACGGTTAGAAATCGACAATAATCTATCCGAAAACAAGGTGCGTCCGGCCAAACTTGGCGCCCGCAACTGGATGTTTTTCGGAAATGCCGAGGCCGGGGTCAACAATGCGTTGTTCTACACGCTCATGGCCAATTGCAAGATCCAGGGACTGGACCCCGAAATGTACCTCGCCGAGGTGATCAAGCGCCTGCCGCACAATGCTACTCCCGAACAAGCCGCCGAGCTGACCCCGGCCCGCTTCGCCGCCGCGTTCCGTAAAGAGCAGCAGGCCGTCGCCTGAAAAATGTCCCGCCGACGCGCCAGCGGCGGGGGGACGAATTTAGGACGCTTACTGAGAAAATGAGAAAAGCTGCTATATAATTGGTCATTATATTCGTGTGAGCGAGCGACAGCAAGCCGGATTGTTTGT
Organism: Verrucomicrobiota bacterium; assembly: GCA_037141475.1. Taxonomy (GTDB): domain Bacteria; phylum Verrucomicrobiota; class Verrucomicrobiia; order Verrucomicrobiales; family Akkermansiaceae; genus Luteolibacter. The sequence goes on from JBAXCM010000709.1 coordinate 1,845, forward strand.
GTCGGGAATCAATATCCCCAAGCCGCTGTGATATCTTCAGCCTTGCTGCCCCATTGCGTATTCGGCTGGCGGCCCATCACGAATTCCAGCGTGCC
>JBAXCM010000710.1:0-1937 GCA_037141475.1 Verrucomicrobiota bacterium
GCAATACCCCCACCCGGCCCAGCGCTGAGGCCTGGTGCTGCCGACAGGCCCGGGGTGGAATTCCGTGAAAAGGCCGGTGCGGCAAGAAACTCCGCCAAAATGCTCCGTTTCGCTGAGGCGCTTGGCCTGTCCGCAGCCCAGCAGGAGGACCTCACCCAACTCATTGACGGGAGCCTGAAGCCCGCCAGCACCGATCAAGCCGCCCATCCTGTCGCAGCTGGCGAAGTCCTAGAACAATTTGCAGCCCGAGCTGCGGCCCTTGAACAAGGGTTGGCCAAGTTGCTCACGCCTGAACAAAGTGCCTCCTTCGCCGAACTCCGCCAGCGAGAGCGCGACAACCGCATCGAAACCACCGCCCAACGCGAGGTGGCCAATTTGAGCGAGGTGACGGATTTATCTACCGCCCAGCGCGCCAAGGTCCTTGAAGTGCTGCGCAAGACCGGTGCCGCTGAGCTTGCGGCGGAGCCCGCCCCACTGGCCCTCATCCTCGATTCGTCGGTACTGCCGCTTGGCCCTCTGGCACCCTCGGCCCAATCCGTCCAAACCCTGCGCCAGCTCGCGGACGGCCAGCCACCCGAGGACCCCTCAGCCATTCATGCCAAACTCATCGCCAGTCAGCAGCGCCAGAGCGATGCCCGCCTCTCCCTCCTCAAAGATATCCTCACCCCCGCCCAATTCACCCAGTTCCAAACCAGTGTGAGCGAGCAAGATGCCATCCGCAACGTGATGAGCCCGCCGCATTGGTAATTCAAGCCTCCAGCGTCACTGCTCCCCCGCTCCGCACCAGCGTCATCACGCTTTCCAAGTGGCGGGTGTGCGGAAATAAATCAAAGGGCTGGACGTCGCTGAGCGCATAGCCAGCAGCACTGAGTTGCTTGAGATCACGTATCTGGGTGGCTGGATCGCATGAGACATACACGATGCGGGCCGGACCGAAATGAATCAATTGTTCGAGAAACTCCGGCGTGCACCCCTTGCGCGGCGGATCGATCACCACCGCCGTTTGCTCCGCAGGAAAACAGATCTCATCAAAAACCGCCTCGGCCGAAGCCGTTAGAAAACGCGCATTGGTGATGCCGTTGGCCTTGGCATTCTTGCGGGCCCACTCGCACGAAGTTTCGGACACTTCCACCCCCGCGACTTCTTCGAAATACCCCGCCAGGCTCAGCGCGAAAAGACCCGATCCACAATATGCATCCACCAGGTACCGTGCAGTGCCAGCCGCCGCCTGAGCAGCAACGTGGCGGGTGAAAGCAGGCAGAATGAATGGATTGTTTTGGAAGAAATCCCCGGCAAGAAATTGCATGGCCAGCCCACCGACATGTTCGCAAACGGTGGCGTTGGCATCGGTTTCCACGCGGTTTCCGGCAGCCCGCAGTAGAATGGTGGCACCGCGCTTGAAGCTAGTCGCACGGGCATGGAGGCCCGCACGGATATTCGGCAACGCTGCATTGATCGCGTCCATGGCAATCGGACATTGCGGCACATCGATGAGTTGCGAACGCCTCCCAAACGCCAAAAAACCAATCGGCCCCAAGTCTCCGTCCCTCGCCTTTTCAAAATGTGGCGTGATCTTCGATCGGTAATTCCAAATCTGCTCCGACGATAAACACGGGTTCACCGGAAACGTGATCCCCGCCATGTGCTGCATCAATTCCCCCACCTGCCGCGCTTTCCACACCAACTGGCTGGCGTAATCCAGATGCTGGTATTGACAACCACCACATTCGCCAAACAGCCCGCAGCGCGGCACCACCCGCTCCGGCGAGGCTTCCAATACCTCGATCAGATCCGCATTGGAGCAATTCTTGTCATTGCGAAACACCCGTGCCCGCACCCTTTCCCCGGGCAATGTGAACGGCACAAATACCACCCACCCGTCAACCCGTCCCACCCCGGCCCAGAGGTTTGTTAGAGCATCTATCCTTAGCTCGATC
>JBAXCM010000711.1:0-1932 GCA_037141475.1 Verrucomicrobiota bacterium
CAAGAGGAGCTTTGGTCGGTGCTTCAGCTATTCCTAACTCCTCCGGCCATGCCAGTTAGAGATTTGCCGGTATTGCCGAGTTGGCGGTCGCTCTCACCGCGTTCAAAATCTCAAGTAGCACGCCGATGAAGATTTGTCAAAGGACGACAGTGTCCAGCCAATCGGCGTGCTGCATGTGCCATTGTGCGGTAAGTTTGAAGCCGAGGGCGGGAGGAGTCGTCGGGTGCCAATTGAGGAGGCGAGCGGCCTTGGAGACATCGGCTGAAGTATCCTGCATATCGGCGGCGATCGGTGGGAGGCGATGGATGGTAGCGATGGCACCGAGTGATTCCTCGAGCTGAGCGATCATCGAATTGACGGACATGGGGGTGAAGCCGCCGCCGAGGTTGATGATCTCGAAGCCGAGGGGAATGAGGGCGGCGAGGGTGCCGCGGGCGATGTCGTCGATATAGGTGAAGTCGCGTGTTTGTGAGCCATCGCCGCAGAGGGAGATGGGAAGGCCGCGGCGGATCCACTCCGAGAAGCGGAACGGCGACATGTCGGGTCGGCCGGCGGGACCATAGACGGTGAAGTAGCGGACGACCGATACGTCGATGCCGTGGAGGTGGTGCCAGACGTGGCAAAGCGCCTCGGAGGCGAGCTTGGTGGCGGCGTAGGGTGAGATGGGCCGTGATACGTTGGACTCTTCGGAGAAGGGCGTCGGTTGGCCAGCATAGAGCGAGGATGTGGATGCGATGACGAACTTGCCTACTTGGTGGCGGACCATGCACTCGAGTAGGTTGAGTGTGCCTTCGGTGTTGGTGGTCAGATAAATGCGAGGGTCGGTGATGGAGGCACGGACGCCGGCGCGGGCGGCGAGATTGATGACGGCGTCGATGCGGTGGTCGGCGAAGAGGCGGTCGAGGGCCGGGGCGTCCTCGATGTCCATCTCGATCAAGCGAAAGCCCGGGGTCTGGGTCAGGGGCTCAAGGCGGTGGTGCTTGAGACGAGGGTCGTAGTAGTCGTTGAGGTTATCGATCCCCATGACCTGGTGGCCGGCGTCGAGAGCCAATTGGGCCGTGCGTGCGCCGATGAATCCGGCTACACCCGTGAGGAGAATGAGCATGAGAGGGGAAAATTTTGAATTTTGGATTTTGAATTGGAGGACGAGCTTCGCTCCGCGCAGCAGTTACTCTCTAGATTCCTTGAAAAGCCAATTTGCTGTGGTTAGGTCAAGTTGCCTTCTCTTCTGTTTTTAGGTCTAGCGTTTTGTGTCTGAGGCGAAGCATCTCTTGATATTCAACCAAGATTTAAGATTGCCTTTGGCTATGCCAGTTACGGCTGCGCCAGTTTTTCTCGAGTTCGCAATCGCTCACAGCGCGTTCAAAATTTCAGATTCTTCTTCCAATGGGGAAGTATTCGAATCCGTGATTGAGGATGGTACTGGGTTCGTAGAGGTTTCGGCCGTCGAAGATGATGGGTTGTTTGAGGAGGGATTTGATGGTTTGGAAATTGGGGCTGCGGAATGCTTTCCACTCGGTCATGATGATGAGGGCGTCGGCAGCTTGCAGGGTATCCATCGGGGTATCGGCGAATTTAAGATCGTCGCGCTGGCCGTAGATGCGGCGGGTTTCGGCAATGGCTGCGGGGTCGTAGGCGGTGACGGTGGCGCCCATCTGCCAGAGTGCCTCGATCATGACGCGGCTGGGAGCGTCGCGCATGTCGTCGGTGTTGGGTTTGAAGGCGAGGCCCCAGATGGCGAAGTGGCGGCCGCTGAGGTCTGAGCCAAAGCGAGCCTGGATCTTTGCGACGAGGACGTGCTTCTGAGCCTCGTTGGCAGCTGAGACGGCGTCGAGGACGCGCAAGGGGACCTGGCAGGCCGCAGCGCTGTGCCGCAGTGCCTGAACGTCCTTGGGAAAACAGGAGCCCCCATAACCGCAGCCGGCATAAAGG
>JBAXCM010000712.1:0-1931 GCA_037141475.1 Verrucomicrobiota bacterium
CTGTTCACGCTCGAAAGCGACTTCCGTCCGCAGCGCGAAAAGCAGCTTGCCGCCCTGCGCTGGATCCTCGACCATCCAGCCCATGGCCGTCTCTTCGTGCTGAGCGATACCGGCCGCGTTGTGGGCATGGCCAATGCGCTGATCAGCATCAGCACCGCCGAGGGCGGCCCGGTGCTGATCCTCGAAGATGTGATCCTCGCCGCCAGTCATCGCGGCAGCGGCCACGGTCGGGCGCTGGTCGAACACGTGCTGCGCTGGGCCGCGAACGAGGGCATTGACCGCGTCACGCTGCTCGCGGACAAGGACAACAAGGCGGCGCTGGCCTTCTACCAGCGGCTGGGCTTCGATGAGTCGGCGATGGTGGTAAGGCGTTTCAGAACCCGCAAGGCTGGCACCCCCAGCTCCTGATTGCCACCGCGCAGCGTCGAGCGGGTCGAATCAATCCGGTTCGAATTGCCCGTCGGTGGACAGGGCATGAGCCTGATGCTGCGGCACCACCAGCAGTCCCTCGGCATTGGGGATTGCCTCGATGTTCATCACCGGGGCTGACCCGCGCACGCCGCCAAATATTGTGGCAAAAGCCGTGTCAGCCGCGTCGCGTCCGGTGCCGAGCCGCACAAAACCCATTGGAATGGCAACGCCCGAAGGATCGAACAGGTACCAGCGGTCGCCCAGATACACCTCCACGCAGGCATGAAAATCGGTCGGCCCCAGAATCGGGTCGGCACCGAAGTCGATGGTGGCGGCAAAGCGTGCGGGGATGTTGACCGCACGACACAGGGCAATCATCAAGTGGGCAAAGTCGCGGCACACGCCCACCTCTTCCACCAGGGTGTCGACCGCGGACGTGTTGCCGGTGGACGAATTGGAGCGGAAGGTGACGCGATTCAAAACCCAGTCGCGGATGGCCTGCACCCGGGCGTAACCCTGCCGTAAATGGCCGAACTCCTTGACCGCCAGGCGGTGCAGCCGGTCCGACTGGCAATAGCGACTCGGATAGATATAGGGCAGCACCTGCCCCGGCAGATTGGCTACCGGCACTTCGGCGAGTTGTTCCGGTGGTGCCGAGTAGTGATCGATATCCACCGTGGCGTCATAACGCACCTGCAACTGGCCGGCGAAGGCTTTCAGCCGCAGGAACCGGGTGTGCGTTGTCGGATCGGTATACAGGTTGGGTGGCAGATTCTGGCTGATGCTCAGCGACTCACCGACCACGATCTGATGCCGGGTCTGCGCGGCATGGATGCTGAAAATGAAATCGCAGCCGGGCGAGTCGATTTCGTAATTCAGCTCAATCGAGAATTTCAGTCTTACCAAGGGGAGCTTTCTCTGGATGGGCGTTTCGACTCCACGCCGCAGCAAGTTTCAATCGATGTCTGCGTCTGAAATGGCAGACGGCCGATGGTACTCCAGTACAAGCCGTTACCTGAACTCCCATGAACGTCCCTGCGCCGTGAGCATCAGGCGAGGCGGGTTTTCCACGCGCTCGACCATGAGGCCTTCGAAGGGCAGGGAAAGTGCCGGATCGAAGCGCTCGTTGGCGGCGCCGACCAGGTAGCCGATGTCCACCCGGCCCTGCGCCGGCATCAGTTCGAGGTAGCCTTGGCAATGGGGACAATGCGTCTCCACCACGCCGAGGCGAGGGTCGATGAGTTCGCTGCCGGCATCGAGAAGCTCTGCGGCCGTAAGCCTGGCGCCGCAGAGCGGGCAGTTCGAATCGCGCTTCATTGCCATGTGTCGAGACCCTGTCCTCAGAAGCCGTAGGGGCGGTAGAGCCAGTCCTTGATTACCTCGGCATCGCGGTCCGGCAGATAGTGGAATCCCGCCTGCGTATCGTCGATGACGGCGGCGGACAGGGCGTGGGGCACGTTGCGTGTGGTGATCATGTTGAAGAACCAGGCCATCGGATAGCCGGCCGCCTTGTCGTAGCG
>JBAXCM010000713.1:0-1919 GCA_037141475.1 Verrucomicrobiota bacterium
CCTCCGGCCCCGCACCAATCTGTACGGCGCCGTGTTCAGGATGCGCAGCCGCCTCGCCTTCGCCGTCCATCGGTTCTTCCAAGAACGCGATTTTGTTTGCGTTCATACCCCTATCATCACCGCCAGTGACTGTGAGGGAGCCGGCGAAATGTTCCGCGTCACCACCCTGCCAGACGATAAAATCGCACTCGACGCCGAAGATTTTTTCGGTAAACGCGCCTATCTAACGGTGAGCGGCCAGCTCGAAGGGGAAACCTTCGCCTGTGCCCTATCTAACATCTACACCTTTGGCCCGACCTTTCGCGCGGAAAATTCCAACACCTCGCGTCATGCCGCGGAGTTCTGGATGATCGAACCGGAGGTCGCATTTTGCGACTTGGCCGGCGACATGGAGCTGGCCGAGGCGTTGGTCAAGTACCTGGTTAGAGAGGCACTGGAAAACCATGAGGGAGATCTGGCAATTTTCGAAAAGTTCGTGGACAAGGGGCTGCGGGAGCGCTTGGAATTTGTGGCGAGCCGGCCCTTCGAACGCATCAGCTACACTGAGGCGGTGAAGTTGCTAGAAGCCAGTGGCAAATCCTTCGATTACCCGGTGGCTTATGGCCTCAACCTGCAAAGTGAGCACGAACGCTGGCTGACCGAGGAACATTTTAAAAAGCCCGTCACGGTCTTCAACTATCCGAAGGAAATCAAACCGTTCTATATGCGCCTCAATGATGACGATAAAACCGTCACCGCCATGGACGTGTTGGTGCCGGGCATCGGCGAAATTGTCGGCGGCAGCCAGCGTGAGGAGCGCCTCGATGTCTTGCTGGCCAACTTTGCAAAGCACGGGCTCAATCCGGAGGCCTACGGTTGGTACGCGGATTTGCGCAAGTACGGCAGCGTGCCGCACGCAGGCTTCGGCATGGGCTTTGAACGCATGTTGATGTTCGTCACAGGCATGGCTAACATCCGTGACGTGATCCCGTTTGCCAGGACGCCGGGAAATTGTGAGTTCTAACGGCCCTCGCTAGGACTGGCCAAGTATGGGCTGCGGTTCCAAGCGAATCGCGGCACCGCTTTGGCTCACACAATCCAATGTCGAGGCAAATGAACATGCCATGCTCGGGCGCTTCCCATTTGGCTATCACGCCAAGGCTCGGCAGTAGTCGAGTTATGGGATTATTGGCAAGCCCCCTTCCGCTCGGGTTTTTCGCCGCCTGCTGCCGATGCTGTAGAGCACAGGCAGAACCACCAGCGTCAGCAGGGTGTTGCTAACAATCCCGCCGATGACCACGGTGGCCAGCGGGCGCTGAACCTCGCCGCCCACCCCAACGTTGACGGCCATCGGGATGAAACCAACGGCGGCCACCAAGGCCGTCATGAGCACCGGCCGCAGGCGGGCCTGACAGCCGTCGCGCACCGCCGTTTCCAGAGCGACTCCGGAGGCGATCCGCTGTTTGATGAAGGACACCAGCACCAGTCCGTTAAGGATGGCCACGCCACTGAGGGCGACGAAGCCGATGCCCGCGCTCACCGTGAAGGGCATGCCGCGCAGCCACAATGCGGCTACGCCGCCGACCGCACCTAACGGAATTCCGGTGGCCACGATCAATACGTCGCGCGACGAACGCAGGCTGAAATATAACAGCACCAGGATCAGGCTGAGTGCTAACGGGACCACGAAAGTGAGTTTTCGGTTGGCGCGTTGCATGTTCTCAAACTGGCCGCCCCACTCGATGTTGTAGCCTTCAGGCAGTGGCACCTTGGCCTCGATGGTGGCACGCGCTTCTTTGACGAAGCTGGCCACATCCCTGCCACGCACATTGCATTGCACCGTGATGCGGCGCTTGCCCCACTCGCGGTTGATGGCGGCCGGGCCCTCGACCTCGCTGACCGATGCCACTCGATCTAACGGAAGCACGGCGCCTGAGGCG
>JBAXCM010000714.1:0-1918 GCA_037141475.1 Verrucomicrobiota bacterium
TGCTCTTGCTCGATTTTTTTAATGATGTCCATGGGGTCCTCCTTCGCGGGAAATTGATACAAATATCGCGTCTTGGTCAGGGCGACCAGCGGCGCGGGGCGGGAGAGCTAGAGGATGCGCGATGAAATTGCAACTGCGAAATTCATCCAAGTGGCGGATTTCCGTAAACTTTCTGCGGATCAAATGTCAGCCCGGGTTCGGTGAACTCCAATTTGGCCCCACCATCGCTCCCATCCGCAAGCACCCGCCGGTAAAAACACGAACCCCGTCCACTGTGGCAGGCCCCGGCACCCATTTGCTCAACAAACAGGATAAGCGCGTCCTGATCGCAGTCCGTGCGGATTTCTACGATGCGTTGGATGTGGCCCGAGGTAGCCCCCTTGTGCCAGTATTCTTGGCGCGAGCGCGACCAATAGACGGCTTCGCCGAGTTGCAGGGTGCGGCGCAACGATTCCGCGTTCATGTACGCAAGCATCAGCGGCTCACGGGTGATCGCGTCCATTGCCATCGCTGGTATCAGGCCATCGCCATCAAATTTCGGGGCAAAGGCCAGACCTTCCTCGAGTTCGGCTTTGCTGCCGCGAACGGCAAAATAAGGGGTGGAGTCCATGCCTGAATCGTGCAATCCAGCCGGATGCTTGTCCAGCATACATTGCCAAATTTTTCCTGAGCCATTTGACCTTGCAATACAATATCTAACACCCGCTGAGCGAGCTCCGTGCAGACGGATTCGGCGAATTTCAAGGTCACTTCATATTGCCTATCAGGCACATTTACACCGATAGCCAAGAAGTTAATAGCGGGGCATTCTATTCCACTCTGGCTAGGGCAAACGCAATTTATATGAGCCTACGATAGAATTGCGGTGGGCGGATCAGCACGCCTGAACAGACGACTCCAATGCGGCGACGCTCACAGAATGCCGGGACGATTCCGTCCCAAGGTTGGGACGACTCAATAGTTGCGCCAGAATGCAAAGGTGCAGATGAGAGTGGCGATGCCGTAGCCGAGTCCGGCCAAGGCCATGGCCGTCCAGCGCTGGGGAGTGGCGGTCACCCAGGTGACGGCATCGCGGAATAGATAGGGCATGCCGACCCAGAACATCGACACCGTGAGCATGGCGTAGGCAAATACCGGCACCAGCAAATGGGTGATGGGATCCTTTTGGAAAGCGGCCTCCAACAGCGGGGAGGCGGCCATCAAGCCAAGCAAGCCGAGAGCCCGCACGGGGAGGAAATCCCGCACGCTGATGGTGACAAAGACGAGCGACAGGGGCACGAACCACTGGAGAATGGGCTTGGTTCCATTGAATTCGCCGAGGTCCATGGCCAGAGCACTGAGTGTGCCAAGGCCCTGCGGGGCGATGAGCAGCCAGAACCAGGCCAGACCGACGCCGAGAATCACTTGGCCGAGCCACGGATGGCGCGGAAATTTATGCAAGAACCCCTGCACCATGGTGGGTTTGACGAGCATCAGCAGGTGCAGGCCAATCAGCCAGAGCGCCAGCACCAGACCGGCGGCAAATAAGGGGATGTGTTTGTAAATGTACATTCGCGCCCCCGGATCTAAAGGTCAGAGCCCGAAGAATCAAGCCTGATCTTCCGCTGTGTACCCCGAGCCAAGACGGATTTTTGCACGGACCCTGGATGACGGGACCGCCAAGTTCCTAAACGATTGCGCCAATTTACCGACCGGCGGGAAGAATTGATAATTTGTGATTGGAAGAGGGAATCTTCGTCCTTTGGCCACATCGTCAATCAACAAGCGGAAATCATCAATCCATGTGCCCTCCGCTGCCCGAAAAATCAACTGCTGGGGGTTCGGTATGAAAAAGTCCGCCCTGTGTGGAGACTTTTCCCCCGCCAGCGATTCCGAAATGGAAAAAGCCGAGCTTCGGCAAGTCCTTTGATTTAGGCTG
>JBAXCM010000715.1:0-1918 GCA_037141475.1 Verrucomicrobiota bacterium
GGATGTGGGTGCGCACTTGGCGGGCGTGGCGTTGCAGAGCCTCGTTGCGGATCACCTCGTCAGTGGTTTCGAGGGCGTCGAGGTAGGCGTCCATGGGGGTTTTGGAGTCCACGACGATGGTTTTGCCGCCTGGCAGGCGCACGATGAGGTCTGGTCGAAGGTTTTTGCCTTCGTCGGTGGTGGTGGTGTGCTGGATTTCGAAATCGCTGTGTTCCTGCATGCCGGCGAGTTCCACCACCCGCCGCAGCTGCATTTCCCCCCATTGGCCACGGCCGATCGGCTGCCGCAACGCCCTAACCAAGGAGGCTGTCTCGTGCTGCAGGCCAATCTGGCCCTCGCCGAGCGAGCGGACCTGGCTGCGCAGTTCGGCGTAGGCATCGGAGCGGAGTTTTTCAATCTCGCCCAAGCGCAATTCAAATTTTCCGAGGCTTTCGGCGACCGGTTGGACGAGTGCGGCGATGGCGGTCTGGCGTTTTTCGATATCGCCTTTGGCCTGCTCGGTGTGGGCGCTGAGCGAGGCCTTGGCGAGTTGCAAAAATTGCTCTGACGACCCCTTGAGGGCGTCGGCGGAGAGGGCTTTGAAGGTGTCGGCGAGTTTGATTTCTGCGCGCTCGAGCAGGGCTTGTTTTTCCGAGGCAGCCTTGGTTTCGGCGTCAAAGCGGGAGCGGATCTCGGTGAGCTGGTTGCGAAATGTCTGGGCTTCCTGGCCGTTGCGCTGGGCCTCATCGCTCGCTTGACCAAGCCGTGCCTCAATCTCGGCCGCTCGCCGCTCCTCAGCTTTTAGGCGCTCCTTGACGGCCGCTAGCTTGCCCGAGGCGAGCAGTTGGGCCATCAGCCAGCCAGCCGCTAGGGCGATGACGGCAGAGAGGATTTCCGGCAGGTAGGGTTGGAGTTGCGGGGGCATGGCAGAAAGAGACAAGCGGAAAAGCCCTCCATCTGAAAGGCCGAAATGCAAATGGTCAGCCGTCAGCCGTCGAGGCGGAGGGCTGCTTTTTGGGCGGCGGTGGTGGCTTCGGATTTGGTGTCACTCTGGGTGAGGCGCATGCCGACGGGTTTGGAGACGCCGAATTCCTCCATGGTCACCCCATACATGACGTCGGCGCGGGCCATGGTGCGCTTCGAGTGGGTGACGATGATGAATTGTGAGCGGTCGATGAAGCGGTCGAGCACCTTGACGAAGCGGTTGATGTTAGATTCGTCGAGTGGGGCGTCGAGTTCGTCGAGGACGCAGAACGGACTGGGTTTGATCATGTAGATTGAGAACAGGAGAGCGACGGCTGTCATTGAGCGTTCGCCGCCGGAGAGCAGGGTGATGGACTGGAGTTTTTTACCTGGGGGTTTGGCGATGACGTCGATGCCGCTTTCGAGGGGGTCGGTCTCATCGAGGAGGAGGAGGTCGGCTTGGCCCTTTTCGCCGAAGAGTTCCTTGAACATGTCTTGGAAGTTGAGGCGGACCTGAGCAAATGTCTCGGAGAACAGGCGCTGGGTTTCGGTATTGATGCGCTCGATGACTTCTAGCAATTCGGCTTTGGAATTGACGAGGTCGTCGTGCTGGTTGCGCAGGAATGTGTGGCGTTCTTCGAGTTCTTCGAATTCCTCGATGGCATCGAGGTTGACCGGGCCCATGGCATCGAGGCGGCGCTTGATGTCGGTGACGATGGATTCGACGAAGGCCCAATCCGGCGCGCCTGTCATTTCGCCGGGCAGCTCTGCGGGGTCATCGGCGCGGGTGGCATCGACGACGATGGCAGGCATTTCTTCGTCGTGGGATTCATCGGATTCCTCGCCGGTGACGAGGGTTTGGCGGCCATTGCGGGCTTGCAGGGCTTTTTGGGAGGTGATGCTGTTGAGCAGGGCGTGGGCGTCGGGCTCGAAGCTGGCCAGATCCGTCTGGTGGCGCTCCTGGATCGTGTTGGTG
>JBAXCM010000716.1:0-1918 GCA_037141475.1 Verrucomicrobiota bacterium
CGTCTCCAGTGCCGAGTTGACCGCCACTGGCAAATTAGTAGCCGCCACCGGTTGCCAGATCTCACCACCAAAAGTCGATGCCGGCGTGATCACCTTTATCCGCAAGGATGAGGCACTGCCGATGCCGGTCAATCCCCAAGCCGAGACGGTCACCAAACTCATCCCTCTGCTGGCTGACCTGAGCCGCTACGAGTTGAAGGTCACCGGCCTAACGGCCCCGAAGTACCAACTTCTCATCGACGACAAACCCGCAGCTGTTTTCACCTCTCAGGAATTGGCCCAAGGCTGCAACCTGACGCTTAGCGCCGGGCCGATCACCGAACAAGCCCGCCAGTTGTGGACCTCCGTCGTGGAAAAAAACAACCTCTTCTTCCAGCGCTGGCGCGAAGTCCAATTGTACGGACCGCCAGAGTGGGTTAAGTCGCCTGCCTTCGAGGGCCTCCGCGAAAAGGAATTGGCACGAATCGATGCGCAAATCGCCCAACTCGAAACCAAGATCAACGCCCTTCGCCAGCCGCTGCCTCATACGTTCGTGCTGAAACCCGTCGCGCCTTAATTCCTTCAGAGTTCAGGGTTCGACCTCAAAAGCGCCACAGGATCAAGCAAGTTCTGGGCTTGCCTTCGGCTCCGGCGAGGCCGGGGACTTCGCAGCTGCCCAGACACCGCCGGCTTCCAGGCCATTCGCATGGAGTGCCACCGCTTCAGATTTCCCTGTGGTGTGAATGCCAACGCATTTGCCCTGGAGCGGCGCGGATAAGCCCTCCGCCACGCCGTTGGAAGCGCAGAATGGTTGGGCAGGCATGGCGGCGGGCGTCCCTTCAAGGAGTCGGGGCACCCGCGTCCACCCGAAATCCCCAAGGCCAAACCACCCCGTCGTGGCTCCGCCGACAGTTGCCCTACTTGATCCCGTCATGGGTTGCCGCAGGCGACGGAGCCCCGATGGATTTGGAGCCCGGGATGATCCCGGCCCGCAAGCCTGTGGCTGCCAGCAGGGAGGCCAGAAGTGGGATGGGCAATTGGCTCGAGGTCATGCGACTGAGGAATTCCGGGACATGGGTTATGTGGCGCAAACGCGTCATAAGCGCTATGGCCATTTCAGGCATTTAGGTGCGGGCTATTTTTGCGGAGGTGGTGCTACGCTTTCGCCGCGCACCAGCTTGAGAGGCAGGCTAACGGTGCTCTTGCCTGTCGGAGGGCCGTCTTCAATCCAGTGGGCGGCGAGTTCCGCAGCACGCTCAGACGGATAGGCGAAGTAGGTGAGCTTGGGACGGTACCATAGGTTGGATTCGCCGCCGCCTAACAATACGACTGAGACGTCGGTGGGAATTCGCAAGCCTTTGGCGGCGAGGAAACATTGGGCCGCAAGGAATTCATCCCACATGAAAAAGATAAGCGCGGTGGGCACCCTCGTCGCCACCAATTGGGCCATCACGCTCCATACCACCTCAGGATCGCTGGCAACCACTGCCGGCACATGATAGGTTGGCACGAACGTCTTGCCGGCCTCATCAAAGACGCGGCGGAACAGGTTGCGCATTCCAGCCACGAAGTCCGGGTTGCGTCCTAACATCAGCAGGCAAATGCGCTCGTGGCCCATGGCTAGCAGTTCCGTTAGCATATCTGCAATCGCTTCGCCGGCATGCACGCCTACCGTTGGAATCCCTGTATCGGCCGGATTGCCCCCCAGAAACACCGTCGGAACCCGGCCGGCCGCCGCCCATTTTGCCAGATCTAGGCTGCCCTCCATCACCAACATTTGGTCTGGTTGTTCCAATTCCACCAAGCGGTCCCAGGCACTGCGTGGCTTGCGGGAGCCGTCGAAGGTGACGCCATGGTAGCGCAAGTCCATCTGCGGCAGCCACGTCCGAAGATGCGACAGGAACTCCAAGCCGAGGCGCGGGATGAGGTGCATTGGCTC
>JBAXCM010000717.1:0-1911 GCA_037141475.1 Verrucomicrobiota bacterium
GCCTTCAAATTGAGTGCCGTTTGCTGGGTGCTGGAAACGGGTTTGTTCTCATCGCTGGTATTGCTCGCGTTGCCCAAACCGACCATTTGCGCAGTGATGCCGCTGACCGTGCCGGTGAACGTGGGCGAAGCGAGCGGAGCCTTCAAATTGAGTGCCGTTTGTTGGGCGGTGGACACCGGTTTGTTCTCATCGCTGGTATTGCTCGCGTTGCCCAATCCGACCATTTGCGCAGTGATGCCGCTGACCGTGCCGGTGAATCTCGGGCTGGCAAGTGGAGCCATGAGCTTGGCGTTGCCATCGAGTTTGCCTAACGCCGCAAGCAGCGTGTCCGTCTCGGCAAGCATGCCGGCTTGCGCAACAAAGCCCGTCAGCATCTTGCCGGTGACCGTCGCCGCTGAAATTTCCGTCGCGCCTTGCGGGCCGGTCACCTCGCCCGCCAACGGTCCGTCGAAAGCGGTGGCAGTGGCCGCCTTGTCTGCCACCAGCGCGTACGGCGCGGCCGCCAGTCGTTGATCGGGAGTCATCAACTGGAAGCCATTGCTGCCATCGTTGAACCACACCCGCAAGCGCACGTCCTCGTTGTCAAAAACGCTGTTGGTCACTGCCGTCATGTTTGGCAAGGTCAGATCGCCCAGCAACACCGCATACAGTCCTTTGCTCACCGCCAGGGTCACGGCATCGGCGGGCTCGGATCCGGCGACGCTCGTCGCGTCATTGCTCCAGTAACTCTGGGTAGCGTCGATGTTGACCAACGCAAACTTGAACTGGCCATCGCCCTCAAAGCTCACCCCATTGACGGCGATGCGGCCTTGGTGGTTGATCACCTGCGGCACGCCGGCAATTGCTGATAAAGTTAGCGACAGGCAGGCTGTCCAAAAGACAAGCTGGCGGGGGGGTGCAAGATGGATGAGAGAGGTCATGGGAGAGGAGTTGGGAGAGTGGGCATCCTGCCCGATACGGTTCAATTAAGTATGAAGAGAAGAGATTTTAACCGCAGATGAACGCAGATAGACGCAGATGAAGAGAGATCTGTGCAATTTATCTGTGTTCATCTGCGTCCATCTGCGGTTCGGATTTCTTAATTGAAAAGGATTGAAATTCCCGCCTGGCGTCTCAGGCGCAGACAGGCCAGAGGCGCTGTCTTCCCTCACAGGCGGGACGCCAGTGGTCCCATCAGAGGGAGGCTCGGGGATCGGGGGATGCGCCGAAGGCAGACGCCCTGGAGCGGGTGCCCGGGGGGCGGGCGGCGCGGCGGGCTTGCTAGGTTCCGGCGCGCCGGCCCGGAAGCCATGCCCGGTGTCCGTCGCGTAGAGCGTGTGTTTGTCGTTAGAGAAGACCAGCTGGAGGTTTGTTTGTGGGGATTGCAGTGCGCTCACCTCGTCCCTGTTGAAAACAAACCACTCGGGGGCGTTGGCCGGCGGACTCGCAGTGGCGGCGGGCATCAGGCCGAAGGCATTGTCATCGCGCAAGCGCTTGAGCAAGGCGGCGGACGGTTCGACCACCAAGAACCACTGCCATTTCTGCACGCCATCGGCGTCCTTCCACTCGCGGCGTTCCGCATGCAATATGTGATCCTCACTCGTCGGTCGGACCCACAACGCGCGCTGGAAAATCTGCACCGGTTCGTTATCGATGCTCGTCGGTGGGTCAGCCGTCGATGCCGTGATGGACGCGGTGTCAACGTGCGGCACGCGCGGCGTAGGCGGCACAGACGGCGCATGGAACCACCGCCAGCCGAGCCAAGCGAGCAGGACGATTGCGAGAACGATGAGAAGTAGATGGAGCTTTTTGATGAGGTTATGGCCTGCTTAGTTCCCGGAATTCGAGTAGGTGCGCAGGAACAACTGGATGTCGGAGACGCTGGCGACAAAGCGGTTGAGGCCGTCTTGTTCGTCGCTGAGCAGGGTGTAG
>JBAXCM010000718.1:0-1909 GCA_037141475.1 Verrucomicrobiota bacterium
GTAATAATACAATCCCTCAGGGCCCATGCCGGGGTTTTCGTCCAGCGAGTAGTTTTTGCCCAGCCATTCCTTGACCGCCAGCACGCGAGGGTCGTCGGCGCTGACCTTGGCGTAGATGAAGGAGAGCAGGCCGGCATAGGACATCGAGCCGCAGGAGCGCAGGGCGGTGCGATCGTTAGGGAGTTTGTCCTCGCCGCCCTTGGATTCGGTCGGTGAATAGGTGAAACCACCCTTGTTTTTGGGATCGTTAGACGCCTTTTCCTGATCATTCGTTTCCTCGAGGTTCTGGCAACGGGAAATAAACGTGATGGCGGCCCCCCAATCGAGGTCGGGCTGGCTGCCAAATTTGCCGTCATCAACGATTTTTTTGGAAAGAGCGAGGGCTTCGATGGCGAGATACGTGTTGGACAGGTCGGTGTGGTCTTTCTTGGAGCCATAGCCGATGCCGCCGTCATTGAGGTTGTCGGTCTTGCCCTTTTCTCCAAGGTCCCATTGGTTGTCGATGAGGTGCTTGCGGGCCTTGACTGCCGCAGCGTCATAGGAGGGACGGCCAGCGGCCACGATGGCGGTGAGGGCAGTGGCGGTGTTATAGACCGAGAGGCCGCGATTGTAGATGCCGCCGTCCTCTTTTTGTTGGGCCAGCAACCATGCGTAGCCCTTGTCCAAGTGGGGCGGCAGGGCCGCTTTGCGGTCGAGATTTGGATCACGGGTGGCGGCGGTGAGGGCCAGAGCGGTGAAGGCGGGCAGCCCTTCGTCGTCCCAATTGCCCACGGGTTTCTGCTGGGATTTGAGCCAGGCGTTGCCGCGGGCGATGGCTTGGTGCATCTCCTGCTGGAGCGAAAGGTAGCGACTGGCGTTATCTGGAGCTGCAAGGGCGAGGCCTGCGCTGAGGAGGACGAGTGCGGGGATGGCTTTCATGGACGAGGCGTGCTGGGGCTGTTGGATCGGGGCTAAGGGACGGATGAGGATCGGTGGGGCGGCCAATTCCGCTAGAGCCAACCGCCAAACCGTCACACACACTTGATGACATGAGCAGCGGGCTAGGTCAATCGATCGCTGCGGACAATTTTTGTCCATCGGCATTTTGGAATGATTGGTTTTCGTTCTTGGCACCAGAACCCCGGCGCGACTGGGTGTGGAAAGCAAAGGAGCAGCCACTACATCACCCAAAAAAGGTTCAAGGGGCGGGAGCGGGCTGGGTGAATGAGCGTGCGAATTTCTCCCAATGGTGGCGGGTGATATGGAATTCCAAGGCTTGGATCGGGGTTTCATTGGCGGCGATGGGAGCAAGCGGTGGGAAGGCGAGGGTTTGCTGGAGTCGCTTGCCGGTGATAAGGAACAACTTGCGCAACAACTCGGCTTGCTGAATCTCTGATTTGGCAGGCGCGAACGAGAGCGGTTCGGTGACAGGGGATTTTTCGGCGGACCCGCTCAGCCAGATGTCAACGGTCGAGTTGCTGGTCTTGGAGGTGCTTTTTCGGTTGATCGTGACCTTGGTTGCCACTTTCAGAAATCCGCAAGACGCGAGTTCAAGGCTGTGAGCCGCCTGTTCAAGGCTGGTCTTGAGAGACGTCTCCAGTTTGCTACCGGTGCTGGCATGAATCACGATCTGGATGGCTTTGCCAGCACCACGTTTCGCTGGAGGCAAAAGTGGGCGGAGACGCTGAATCGCGGAGACGGCAGCGGCAGCTTGGGCCGCGTCCGGGGTGGTGGCGTCCAACACCCGTTCCCAAGCCAGCAGCGTGCGGGGCAATTCGCCGGCGGTTTCCAACAATGAGGCTAGTTCGATGAGGTGACGAGCCCCTTTCGGAGCCAATTCCGCGTAACTATTGAGGCCGGGATTGGGATTGAGGTCGCCAATCTCAACCGCTGGGTCAGGCAATTTTTCTAAAATCGGGCTGGGCGGCGC
>JBAXCM010000719.1:0-1907 GCA_037141475.1 Verrucomicrobiota bacterium
GGGCGTGCTGATGAGGTCCACCGTGTAGCTTGCTGGATCAACCGTCTGCAGGACGCCCGCCATGTCGAGGTATTGAATCGACTCGACCGCCAGGACCGGCGCACGCTCAAGCAGGATCGCGTTGCCGGGAATGCCAAACGTGCGCCCCCATGGCACCCCGAACTGGCCAACGCCGGGGAACGAATCAAGCACCTGTTTGTAGCGTGCCGAGATGAGCTGGCGCCAGGTCCGGTTCTCTGCGGATTTCCGGGCGGCGGTAACGGTGGCGAGCACGTGGGCATCATCAACGCCGCTGTCCTGCTTGATGTGCAGCAGCGCTTCGGCGAGGCTGATCGGCTCAGCACCCGGCGGCGTGAGGAGGTGCAGCGGCACGGATTAACTCTCGGTTGGGCTCGTGGCTTCCGGTGGCGTCGCGTCACCGTCGATTTCCGGCGAGCGCGTGATCTCGGCCGCCTTGACGTTGGTTTCTTCGGCAATGCCGAAGGCGACCTGGCGCTGAGTTTCCTCGGTCACCGGGTAGGCATTCCCGGTGGCGTACTTGACCGCACCGAGTTCAAAGAAGTCCGTGTGAAACAGAATGGCTTTGGGCATGTCGATCTCCTTTAAAAGCATCGGGAACCCCGTGAGGTTCCCGATGGGTCACCGTTTCAACATCAGCGTTTCAGGCTTACCCGATGATCTGCACGACACCCGCCTGGTTGTACCCAGACACAGGTGCAAAGCGCGGATTGCCGCCGAGCAGCACGGCAGAAACGATGGACGCCGCCGTGCCGACGGTGAGGGACAAGGCCACGTAGTTGAAGTTGTTGGCCGAATCCAGATCGTTATCGTTGATTTCGATCAGCGCCTGCTTGTTGTCACCGGAAGCCTTGACGATTTGGGTAATCGCATGGCCGGCGATGTCCTTGGCGCCGGTGCCGCTGGCGTCCGTCGCCTGACGCATCTTGGCGTCGACGGTGGCGCTGGCACCCAGAACGCCCGTCTGGATCAGGGCGACAATGTTGTGGAAATCCTTCGCCAGCACCCAGGACGAAACAACAGTCGAGGCGGCCTGCGACACCGGATCGAGCGTGGCCAGAACGGCCAGTTGCTCTTGGAGTTTTACGTCGAGATTCATGGTGTTTCCTTTCTATGGAGTGCCGGATTAGCGAGCCTGCAGGGTCACGAACGGTGACAGCGTGGTGCTGCCGTTGAACGGCGTGATCGCCGCGGAAATCTTCGACTGACCGTCCAGACGGAAGGTCGTGCGAAACGCCGTCGCATCCGCGTCGAAATACAAGTGCATGGATGTTGCCGTCTGGACGCCGCCGGCCTTGGTGATCGCCTGGTAGTAGCTCAGATCCACGAGATTCACGTCGCCTTGCGCACTGAATGACTTGGCGTGCTGGCTGACAATGACCGGGCGACCAAGCAACAGGCCGTACGGACTGCTCTGTATCGCGCCATTCACCTGCGACCCCATCGGCAGATAGATCGGGTAGTTGCCCAGCGACAGCGTGAAGAGGGCCGGCAGAACGTTGTTGTTGATGATCCAGACCGCGTTCGGGAACGAGCCTTCGGGCAGCCGCGAGACCATGTTCGCCAGGTTAAGCGCGGACAGGGTGAGCGTGGCTTGGCTCGTGTCCTTGGCCTGTACGATGACCGCGCCAGAATTCATCGCGCCGGCCGGAACCACGCCGCCCTGGCCGAACAGAATTGCCTCGTTGGCCTTCCACTGGATCGATTGCCCGATCTTCTTCGGCAAGAAGCTATTCAGTGCCGAGGAATCCTCCAGCATTTCGTCGGAGACCGGGACCAGCGCCATCAGCTTCTTCAGCTTCAAGCTGTTGAGACCGAGAACGGGCTTCGTCGCGGTCCCGGCGACCGCTTCGCCCTGCCAGTAGGCGCGCACGCCGTTGGTGGCCCAG
>JBAXCM010000720.1:0-1907 GCA_037141475.1 Verrucomicrobiota bacterium
CACCATGAGACCCCGTAAATCCGTTATTGCCGGAGACGCGCCGGTCCTTGTGCAAAGAACCAAAAGTCCCGGATGCACTTCCGGGCAGTTTCGGCGGCTTGGCGATTGAGTGGACAGAGGCCGATAAGCAATTAAGCGAAAACACGTTTTGATAGGATCGCATATTTGTCTGCTATTGGTGGGCTTGCTCGACCCAGTGGATACCTTGAGATCAGAACACGGAGATTTGTCCTTGGAGTTTCATTTCCTCGATGAACGCGAGAACGTGGGGCGGCGGTGTGTAGCGGGCAACCACCCCGGCCGAGATGGTGATGGGTTGGAGCTCGGGAGTCATGGGGCGGGACATGACGCGCTTGTCCTCATCGCGCACCACGCGGGACGTCTCGGCAATGATCGCGCAGCCCAGGTTCGCCTCGACCGCTGCAGTTAGGCTTTCGATGCCATCGAATTCGCCTGCCACCTTGGCTTGGATCTTGTTCTCCTTGAAATATCTCGTCACCTGCGCCCAATAGTCGGGATACTGCTCGTGATCGTATAGCAGCATCTTCTCGTTATCAAGATCGGCTGGGGTGATCGTTGGCGCGGAGGCCAGCCGGTGGCGTGGACTAACTGCCAGGCGCCAGCCACACTCCCTCAGTGTTGTCCAGTGGATGGCATCGCCAGATGAGCATGGCACCGTAACGATTAGATCAAGCTTGCCGATGACCAACGAGCGCTGCATTTCGAGGGTTGAAACTTCGTGCAGGCTGATGCGTATGCCGGGGTGTAGCTGGTTGAAACTCTCAATCGCCAAGGGTAGAAAATCCGCTGCCAGCGAGGGCGAGTAGCCAATCCGCAGAGGCAAACCGCAGGCTGCTGCCCGCACCCGTTGGGTCATCCCATCACAATATTCCAATAGTTTCCTAGCATCTGCCACCAGGGCTTCGGCGGCAGGGGTTAACGTGAACGAGCGGGCTCCACGATCTAGCAGAATAACGCCGAGGTCCTGTTCCAAGGCTTTGATTTGCCGACTCAGCGCAGGCTGCGTGAGCCTGAGTCGGCGAGCGGCGGCACTGATGCCGCGGTCATCCGCGACAGCGACGAAGTGCTTGAGATGTTTCAATTCCATGCGCCGAGCATGATTGCAAGCCGCGTAAAGCGCCAGCCGGAATTTGAGAGTTGCTAATCCGGCGGGGGATGACAAGGCCGGATCTGTGCATTCAACCTGAAAACAGCCAAGGCATCATGTAAGCAGGCTTCCTTGATGAATGGTTCGTTCCGTCGCAATAGCTGATAGATGCCCGGGTCACGGACGCGACATTACACTGGTCCGATCGGACCAGTGTAATGTCGCGAAGCATGGACAAGCCGCAGCTTTATCGGGACATCAGGGATTGGAACTTGCTGGATACTTTGGCATGATTGGGGCCAAACACTGCGTTTTCTGAAGGCAGGCTCCTGTGCCCACAGGACGCTTTTTGGTTTGGAATTCTGCTATTTGGCTTCTAGCGTTCTGCCGGTTGAGCCAACCCATCTTCCTGCTTCAAAAGCCGATGCTGAGGGTAGGGCGTCCGCCGGATCAGGAAGTCTGAAGTGAGCCGAGAGGCCGCCGGGTCATGCTTAGCGGACATGGCATGCATGTGATCAAAGCATTGGCCGGTTTCGGTGAGCCGAGATAGGGTCGGGGCGTGATGACCTCCCCGACACCCAAACTTACGACATTGAGGATCCGCCGCGCCGACGAGCGCGGACATTCCAACCACAGCTGGCTGGATAGCCGCCACACGTTTTCCTTTGCGGATTATTACGATCCGGGGCACATGGGATTTCGCTCACTGCGGGTGATCAACGATGACCGGGTGGCCCCAAGAGGAGGATTTCCCACCCATCCCCACCGAGACATGGAGATATTTTCCTATGTTCTGGCT
>JBAXCM010000721.1:0-1903 GCA_037141475.1 Verrucomicrobiota bacterium
CACCCGCACCGTGCTGCCCAGCGGTAGCGTCTTGTGGGCGGCGGTGGCAGCGGTGTTGCTCAGCTGTTGGCCGCTGGCCGTCTGTCTGCCGTAGTTGGTTTTGATCGAATACCAAGACGCCTTCCCGTTCTGGACGGATTGGGCCGGCCAAGAATCAGGAATTTGGGAGTTGGCTTTCACAGTGTGACTGCCGCTGGCAGCGCAACTGGGAAAAAGAATGACGCCGGCGATTGCCAGGGCCACGGATGTTAGGTTCCGGGTCATGTTCATCGTTGTGGTGGCCCTCGCGGGCCGCCGTTTCTAAGGGCAAACCCAGCCACCAGCAAGAAAAATATACCCGGAATCTAACATCATGATTCCTATATTCCCCTAAGGTCACAGCCGATATTTTTAAGAAATGTTAATTAAAAAACAGGGATTTTTTTCGCAATGTCCGCCGGTGCAAGGGATTTTGACCTGAATAATGCGGCAGTGGATTACGTCCCATCTGGCAAGTTTCCCCCACCGTCATGAAAAGCATTTTGTTTTTGCCGATTGCCATTTTGGGCTTCGTCGCTTGCGACAAATCGGGCCCTGCTGCGGAGAAAAAACTGGCTGAGCTTGAGCGGCAGAATCGAGAGGCGGTCGAGCAGAAGCAACAACTCGAACGGCAACTTGCGGACCAACAGATCGCCAGCGAGCGGGACGCGATCGAACGTGAACGCAGCCGCTTGGATGACGAACGGGCCGGACTGGAACAGGCGCAGGGTGCTGAGGCCGCAGCGAAACAGGAAGCGCTCGCAGCCCGCGAGGAGGCGCTCGCCAAGCGCGAAGGAACACTCGAAGGACTCGAATCGTCTCTCCAAGACAGGCAACAAAACGCGGAACAGCACGAGCTATCCCTCAGTGGCCGTGAACTCGAAGCCGCCGGCCGGGAAGCCATCCCCGAGGTGGAACCGGCCGTCGCCCCCGCCCAAGGCCAACCGGTGGCCGACTACGGCACGTTTTATGATTCGCTTGCCGCGTATGGCTCTTGGCTCGAAACCCCGGCCTACGGTTACGTGTGGCAACCCGCCGCAGTACGGAGTGCAGGCTGGCGCCCCTACCTCGACGGGCGCTGGGTATGCACCAATCACGGCTGGACTTGGCTCTCCAGCGAGCCTTTTGGTTGGGCCTGCTACCATTACGGCCGCTGGGCGCTGCTTCACAGGCGCGGCTGGGTCTGGGTGCCGGGTGACCAATGGGCACCCGCTTGGGTTTGCTGGAGGGGCAGTGATACGCACATGGGTTGGGCCCCGTTGCCCCCGGAAACCCTGGGCTGGCGGGATTGTGCTTGGGACGGCAGCGTCGAGACGCGCTTCGGCATCGCTAGCGGGTGGTTCAACTTTGTTGAGATCAATCACTTTACCGGCCCGTTGCGCCGCCATTGTCTGCCGCTTGGGTTAAACGACGTCTGTTGGCAGCAAACATCCAACATCACAAACATTCACTGCCGGGGGGGCAACGTGTTCGTCGGCGGCCCGGGCTATCAAGACATCAGCCGTTCGCTGGGTCGGCCGCCTCCTTATTATCAACTCATCCTGAATCGCAGCCTGCACCCCGGCCACGACCCGCTGGCAATGCGCCCGCAGCTGTCCGGCCACCAACTCAACATCTCCGCACCGACGATTCATGCCGATTGGAACGCTGCTCTGCGGCCCGCCCACGTTCGCGGCCAACTCGAAAATGCAGCCATCCAACGGCCCACGCCGCTGGTGCCAGACGTCGCTGATCACCTCCGCCAACACCGCGAGCAAGATCGGCTCCAAGCCGAGCGGGCATTGACCCAGCTTGGTGGCCGGCAAGCGTTCAACCAGCGCCGAACCCAAGTTCACACTTCCTGACCTCGGCGGAAAATGGTTTGGCACTTTTGGCGGCTCAGACG
>JBAXCM010000722.1:0-1894 GCA_037141475.1 Verrucomicrobiota bacterium
CCTTGAAATCGTCCGTGACGCCAAGACGGTTGGCAAGCTACTCGTCACTGCGGTCGAGAGCAATACCGCCTCGGCCTCGATCGTTCCAGATTCGCTGGTGGCTGGCACGGTGCTGATGGTTGGCGACCAAGTGGTGCCGTCGCATAAGCCCGTTGAACAACCCAAGAGCCCGGACAACAAGCCAGCAGCGGCCCCGTCCAAAGCCCCCGCCAAGGACGCCGAGCCTGCCGCGGAACCCTCGATGGAACCCGCTCCCGGAGCCGCTGCCGAACCGGATGCCACCCCGTCCGCGGTGCCAGAAGCGCCCGCGCCAACTACCCCCGAGTCCAACTGATTTTCAGTCTCGCTAAAACTCTTCGCCAGCAACGCCCATGAAAGTCAAAGTCACCTTATCCATCCTCGCCATTCTCACAATCGGTGGTGCCGCTTATTTTTCCTATCATCATTCGCTGATGTTCAAGCAGCAGCAGGCTCTGCGGCTGGCGGACATCGCCGACAACAAGGACAAGACCCGCCAGTCGGAGATCACCGAAAAGGACCTCAAGAATGAGCAAGGCGTGCTCAAGACCGTGCAGAATACCCGCGAGGAAACCAAGCTAAGTATTACCGCACTCAAATCCAAGGAGGTCGATTTCAAACGCCAGGTCGCCGAACTGGATACGACTATCGTCGAGCAGAATGGGGAATTGAAGGCGCTCGACAAGACACTGGCGGAGATTAAACTCACTCTAACCGAACTGGGCGACGGCATCACCGTCGAGAACATCGCGGAGTATTACACCAAAATCGCCGATGAGAAAAAGGCCCTCGAACGTACCCTGGAAGAGAATGAAACCTTGGTGGCAAGTGCCGAGAAACGCCTCACCGAGAACAAGGCCGAGGAAAGCCGCTTGGTCAGCAAGACGCTGGAACGCAATGTGAGTATCGCCAACAACTCGATGGAAGCCGTGATCACCGGGGTCAATCAGGACTGGGGCTTCGTGGTCATTGGCGCGGGGACTAGTGCCGGTTTCACGCCGCAGACTTCGCTGCTGGTCAAGCGCGATGGCCGGCTGATTGGCCGGGTACATCCGACCGCTATCGAGCCTAGCCAAACCGTTGCCGATATCGATCCGGAAAGCCTGGCCGCTGGGGTGCGCCTGCAACCGGGCGACCGGGTGATCCTGGCCAATCCGGTTAGCCACTAACGCCGGATAGGAAATTTTTTTCATAAACCAGCTCCGCAGGCTTGCGTCCGGCGGAGCTTGTTTTATGCTCGGCCCATGCGTGGATCCTTATTGCTGCTGATGACCGCCGCCGTTGCCGGCCTCAACCTCACTTCCTGCAATACCAACAAGGAACCCGAAATCATCCCGGTGCCGCCGACTAGCAACACCACCAAGATCCCCTGGAACTCACAAGGGGCCACCGGTGGCGGCCAAGGCCAATTCGGCATGCTCCAGCAGAATCAATACCGGCGCTGAGCAGTTGTGCTCAGTCGCGGTGATAGGGAGCGCCGGCCCGCAGCGAGGCCACCCGATAGAGTTGCTCCAACAAAACCACCAGGGCCAGCTCGTGTTGCAGCGTCATGGCTGAGAGCGTCAGTACCAACTCACAAGCCTCGCGCAGCGCCGGGCTGTGGCCATCCGCCGCGCCGAGCAAGAATGCCAGCGTTTTGATTTCCCCCCGGCGCTCGAGGGTTTGGAGTTTATCCGCCAAACCGCGCGTGCTCAGGCTCTCGCCGCGTTCATCCAGCGCCACGCGCCAGCAGCCTTGCGAGCGCTCTAACAATCTAGCGGAAACCTCGTTACTGGATCCTGCCTTGATGACTACCAACTCGTACGAACCCAGCCGCGAGAGGCGCTTCAGGTAATCATCCACCCCGGCCTTGGCATAGGCGAGGGCGGGTTTGCCG
>JBAXCM010000723.1:0-1892 GCA_037141475.1 Verrucomicrobiota bacterium
GCCTAACTCTACTTTGTTCGTGAAAACGCTCACCATCTTCTACGATCCCCGTTGCGGCCTGTGCACGAAGTTTCGCGCCTGGCTCGAAGCGCAGCCGAAGCGGGTGGGCGTTGAATTCGTGGCCTATGATTCTGCGGAAGCAAACGCTAGATTTCCCGGCCTTGTGGAAATGGGTGCGGACCGCGAGGTGGTGGTGCTGGCCGATGACGGTCGCTGGTGGCAGGGGGGGGGCGCGTGGCTGACGTGTCTGTGGACGACCGTCCGATATTACGAGTGGTCGTTTCGGTTGGCCGCTCCGGTGTTCCAGCCGCTGCTAAAGAAGGCCGTGCATCTGCTTTCCGAAAACCGCCTGTCCCTATCCTCCCTCATGAACCTCAAGACCGACTCGGAGCTGGCGGACGCGCTCACCGGTATTGCCGGAGCGCCATGCGAAGACGGCGCTTGTCGCAGGTGAACCATCGTGAATCCCACCGGCCGGGACGCCCCATACCGTCCATTTAGGGCTCTCTGGTGGAAAATAGGCATCTTGCCTGTGATGGAAGCCAATTCTCCTGCGAAGTCAGCAGGTTTGGCCGGGACGCCGACGCTTCTTGTGTCTCATCGAAATTCTCAGAACTGAGTGTTAGACCCCGATTCCGACAATAGTGCGAGCAAGTCGGATTCCCTAACTGTTGGCTGTGGGTGCCCGTGTTACCACCTTCGATCCTCAATCGCCTCAAACACCCCGCCGCCCAGCAGTTGGCCGCCATCGTAGAACGCGCAAATTTGCCCGGCGGCGATGGCCCGTTGCGCCCGGTGGAAGTTGAGCTCCAGTTTCCCATCGTCGCGTGGCACCAACTCGGCGGCTTCCGCTCGCGACCGGTACCGTGGTTGCGCTTCCACCGGCCGGGCTGAGTCGAACGGACCTGCCAATCCCGAAACACTGCCGATCACGCAGTGCCGCGCATACAGGCCCGGCGAATCCATCCGGTCCCAGCCGATGACCAGTTGGTTCTTGCCGTGATCCTTGCCGACCACCACATACGCCATGCCCTCCCGTGGCGAGGCCACCCCGTGTCCCTTGCGTTGGCCCAACGTGTAAAGGTGCAGGCCGCGGTGCTCACCCATCACCCGCCCCGTGGTATCGACGATTTGTCCGACAGAATCCGGCAGATAGTGGCGGAGAAAGTCGCTCATTTTCACCTGTCCCAGAAAGCAGATTCCCTGACTGTCCTTTTTTTCCGCCACCGGCAGGGCAAAGCGCCTTGCCACCTCCCTCACCTGCGGTTTGAGCATCTCTCCTGTTGGAAACAGCCCGTACCCGGCCTGTCGTTGGGTCATCATCGATAAAAAATAACTCTGATCCTTGTTCGGATCCGCTCCCCGAAGAATCACCGCCTTCCCATCTGACGACTGCCGTTTCCGCACGTAATGCCCCGTCGCCACAAAATCAAATCCTTGCCCAAGCGCATACTCAAGAAACACTCCGAACTTCATCTCCCGGTTGCACCATACGTCCGGATTTGGCGTGATCCCTGAGCGATACCCATCAATCAGGTAATCCACGATCCGCTGGCGATACGCCTCAATCAAATCAATCACCCGAAACTCAATCCCCAGGGACTTCGACACCGCCCACGCGTCCGCTATATCCTGCTCCCACGGGCAATCTCCCGGAATCCCCTCGGCGTTCACCCAATTCTTCATATACCCAGCGACCACTTCGTGCCCCTCCTCCACCAGCAATGCCGCCGCCACGGAGCTGTCAACTCCGCCCGATAGTCCCACTAACACCTTCGCCATGCCGCTATTTTGCGCATCCTCGCTCTCTTTAACAAGCTCCTAGATGGGGTCAGTAGATGGGGTCAGTCCTCGCATGGTAACATTTGTTTGAGGCATTGCGCTTCCGGCCA
>JBAXCM010000724.1:0-1886 GCA_037141475.1 Verrucomicrobiota bacterium
CCCGTTGCACCAACCACCCCGACCCCCTAACAACGATATGCCGGTTTTGGCCAGCGTGGAATTCAAGCGCGTCTTCTTTGGAGAATGGGTACCAGTCATTGTGTACTGCTCATTCGGGGTGGTGGCTTGTATTTTCCTAATCAGCATCATCCGATCCTTGATGCTGCCTAAGGACCAGCGCGAGCACCTCGCCAATCTCCCGTTAGAAGGAAATTTGCCCCCGCCTCCGTCGTCTTCCCAAGATCCCACATCTCCCCCTAACAAGCCATGAGCGCAGACCCCACACCCGGCCAATTTGCCAAGAAAAAAGGTGAAATCATTCTTCGTGAGCACGAATTTGACGGCATCCAGGAGTTTGACCAAAAACTCCCTAACTGGTGGCTCTTCACCTTCTACGGGGCTATCCTGTTTTTCGTTGGCTATTGGTTCGTGTACTACGGCACCTCGCTGGTCAAGAGCCCGCAACTAGCGGTCCAAGAGAAAATCATCGCGGTGCAAGCCGCCCAGATTCGCGAGCTGAACAAACTTTTGGCAGACCTCAATGATTCCAAGCTTGTTCACGTGTTTGCCAAGGATCCGCTCTATGTCGCTGCTGGTCAGGCCACCTTCACCAAGAATTGCGTGCCATGCCATGGGGCGGATTTGAGCGCCACCCAGGACGATGGTCACGGCGGCAAGATCACCCTGCCGGGTCTGCCGCTGACCGACCACATTTGGAAGTTCACTGACAAGCCGATGGGGTTGTTTAATTTGATCAACAAAGGTTCGCCGCCTGAGAGCACCGGTAATAACGGCATGAAAATGGAAGCTTGGGGCCAAAAACTCTCGCCGATGGAGATCGCCCAAGTCCTCTCCTACGTCATCTCAAAAGTCCCCGAGGATTTCAAAAATATCCCCGAGACACCCGCCAAGTAGCCCGCCCTTGATTCACGGGCTTCAGACGCTCGCTCTCGTCCTGCCCCTCAACCCATGCGAACCCGTGGGGCATCAAGAGATGAACAGCCCACCCTCCAAGGGGTGCTTAGCTGATTTTCCTCCCTGCTAACTGAAAATTTTGCAGCAGGGCCGCAAAGGCTGTGTAGAGTCCATGCGGCGGGGATTATCAAGAAAAATACGGCTTCGCGGTCATGTATTGCTAGGGGCCTTTCTTCCTACACCCGGTCACACAGGTGACTGGTGGCGAGGAATCCCAAATTCCCCCATGAAAAATTCCGTCCTTGTTTTGATGTCGCTCGTGTTGGCGATGGCAACTCCAGCCGCCCGCAGCGCGGATTCGCCGCGCCGCACTATCTCGCTCAATGGCCTCTGGCAAATCGCCGAGGGCAGGCTCGATGCCGTCCCGGACGAGTTTTTGCGGACGGTGCCGGTACCAGGCTTGGTGGACATGGCGCAGCCTCCGTTTGTCGAGCCCGGCCCCAAGGTGGCTGACCGCGAAACCCTGCGACAGAAGGACCCACGGCGCGACGCGTTCTGGTATCGGCGGACGTTTCAGCTCGATGGAACGGTGCCGCCGGTGGCCATCCTCAAGATCGGCAAAGCGATGTTCGGCGCTCAGGTGCGACTCAATGGAAAGCTGTTAGGCGAGCATGCGGCGAGTTTTACGCCGGGGTACTTTGATGCCCACGACGCCCTCAAACCTGGTGCCAACGAGTGGGTTATCCGCGTCTGTGCGGACCGCGACACGGTGACCCCAGCGATTCCCTCCGGCTTTGATTTCGAAAAGGAACGCTATCTGCCGGGCATCTTCGATTCCGTCGAACTGATTCTTTCCGGCACCCCGCACATCGTCAATGTCCAGACGGTGCCCGATATTGCCCACAAAACGGTCAGGGTGAGGGCTGAATTGCGCAACACCGGCACAGACATCAGCGCCGACCTCACCTTCG
>JBAXCM010000725.1:0-1886 GCA_037141475.1 Verrucomicrobiota bacterium
GAACGCATCCTGCGCCGCCGCATCGACGAGCGCGACCACGCCACGGTTCCCGCCCCGACATTCTGATCCTCCCCCGCCGCATGTCAGACAAGACCCGCATCCACTTCACCGGCATCTGTGGCACCGCCATGGGTGCCGTCGCCGCCGCCATGCAACAACGGGGCTTCACCGTCACCGGCTCCGATGCCGGCGTCTATCCACCAATGTCGGATTTTCTGCGCGCCCAAGGCATCACGCTCCGCGAGGGCTACCACGAGGACCACATCCCAGCGGATGCCGATGTGGTCATCATCGGCAACGCCATTTCGCGCGGCAACCCGGAGGCGGAAGCGGCGCTGGACCGCAAGCTGCTCTATCAATCCCTGCCGGAGTTGCTCAAGGAATTCTTCCTGCGCGGCAAACGCAACCTGGTGGTCAGCGGCACACATGGCAAAACCACCACGGCCTCGATGCTCGCGTGGCTGCTGCGCCATGCCGGACGTGACCCCGGGTTCATGATCGGCGGCTTGCCTAACAACCTAGGCTGTGGCGCGCATTTCACGGAGTCGCCCTTCACCGTGTTAGAAGGTGATGAATACGACACGGCGTTTTTCGATAAGCGATCGAAGTTCCTGCATTATCTGCCGGAGTGCGTAGTCATCAACAACATCGAGTTCGACCACGCGGATATCTATAACTCGCTCGACGAAATCAAACTGAGTTTCCGCCGCTTGCTCAACATCGTGCCACGCGGCGGCCGCGCCTTCATCAACGGCGATGATGCCAACTGCGTCGCAGTGGCAACCGGCGCACCCTGCCCGGTCACCGGGGTTGGCTTTGGCGCAGACTGCGGATTGCGGATTGAAAACGCCAACTACGAGACATCTCATAGTTCATTCACCCTAGGCGGGGAGGCGTATTCTCTGCGCATGACGGGCGAGTTCAACGTGCGCAATGCAGCGATGGCGGCGGCAGCGGCGGCGTTTGCCGGCTTGGATCCGGCTGAGATTCGCGCCGGGCTGCAAGCGTTTGACGGAGTGGCCCGCCGCCAAGAGCTCCGCGGCGAAGTCAATGGCATCCGGGTGATCGACGACTTCGCCCATCACCCCACTGCGATCCGACTGGCGGTCCAGAGCCTGCGCCAGCGCTTCCCGGGGGCCCGGCTGTGGGTGGTGTTCGAACCTCGTTCTAACACGACCCGCCGTGCTGTGTTCCAGAACGAATTGGCGGAAGCACTTGCCAGCGCCGATCTCGCGATTGTCTCAGCCATCCCCGACCTCCACAAAATTCCTGTCCACGACCGCCTCGACCCGCTCAAACTCGCCGCCGACATCACCACTCACGGCGGTCAGGGCTGGTATCTGATGGGCATCGATGAGATCGTCCGACAGGTCAGTTCCTCGGCCTGCCCCGGTGACGTGATCGCGGTGCTCTCCAACGGTGGTTTCGGCGGCATCCATCAAAAACTGCTCACCGCTCTCCAGCCAGTTAGGTGATCAGTTGACAGAGAACCAAGCGCATGAGCGCCGAAGGCATCTTGCACACATTTGCCCATGAAATGTGCAAGAGAACGTCGCCATCTGGCTGATCTTGCTCTGCGCATGGGCGAACAGCGGCGGGACGCCACCGCATGCTGCGGGCAGAATGCGAGCGCCACAGGACGACCGGGCATTTAGCCTGAATCCTATCATCGTGAGACATCTGATAATCACACAGGATTCTGCATCTCGCCTGTTATGGGAAGCCAAATTCGGTGAAACATCCTCCGTCCCCCTGCCGTAATCGCAACGCCGGGTCTCACCAAACCCAAGCCCGCATCATCCCGCCATGCATCCGGTTCCCTCCATCCTTCCAATCCTCCTGCCTATGGTTCTGCTAGCCAGCCAGGCCAGCAGCGCTGCCGCCGC
>JBAXCM010000726.1:0-1884 GCA_037141475.1 Verrucomicrobiota bacterium
CCCTGCTGCAAGACCTCAAGTTCTTTCAACTGCTGTTTCGGATTGACCAAGAGTTGGCTGCGCAAGCGCGAGTCGGCGGTTGTCTGTTCTGTGACGGCGTTCTCCACTGCGCCGACTACCCGCGAAAGCCACGGGCATGCCTGTCCGAGGTTCAAGATGCGTTCTCGACGAGGTTCAGTTTCTGTTGCAATCTATGCCGCAAGCGCTGTACTGCGATGTCGGTGCGATTTCTCGGCCGGCGGGTGTACCTCGGGTTGGCTGTGGTGCTGGGATCTGCCCGGCATGCCGGGCAGATCCCAGCGGCGGCGCGGCTAAGCGAGGCATTAACGGTTCCGATCCGTACCCTGGAGCGTTGGCGGAAATGGTGGCGTGAGCAGTTCCCGCTGACGCTGCTGTGGCAGGCACAGTGCGCCCGCTTCATGCCGCCGGTCGCGCTTCTCGGTCTGCCGGGTGAACTCCTCGATCGATTTGCCGGCAAGTCAGAAGCGCCGCTACTGCGGCTGCTGGTCTTCCTTCTGCCGCTGAGCATCCGACCCCAGTTCGCAAACCGAGAGGGGCGGTGATCACCCGCAGAAGATGCGGATAGTCAACGACAGCGCGGGCTTATAACCTTCACTCCTGTTGCGGCACCGACGGTGCTGCGCCACAGGGAGATCTTGTTGAACAACTTGACCGATTCACCCAAGCGGGATCGCTGGGCGCGTTTGCGCTTCTCGATCATCGGCCCCTTGCTTGCCGCACCGCCCGACCCAGGCGAACTATGGTCAGCTTTGCAAGCGCTGGCTGCCAAGACTTGGCGCCATCCTGTCTCCGGCCTGGACGTGCGCTTTGCCGTAGCAACCCTGGAACGGTGGTATTACTCAGCGCGCTTGGCGCACGATCCGGTCGCAGCACTCAAGAACCGCCTACGCGACGACGTCGGCCGCTTCCCGAGTATCTCGCCCCAGGCGGTCAAGATCCTGGCCGCGCAATACCGGGAGCACCCAGGCTGGACGATGCAACTCCATGTCGACAACCTGCGTGTCGCTTTGGCTGCCGTCGATTTGCCCACGCCGTCTTACCCCACGATACGACGCTACCTCAAAGCTCGCGCGATGTTCCGCCAAATCCGGCCCAAGCGCGCTACCGAAGGTGCGCTATTGGCGCGAGATCGGCTCGAACAACTGGAAGTCAGAAGTTTCGAGGTCGATCACGTTAGTGCCCTCTGGCATCTGGATTTCCACCATGCCTCGCGCAAGGTGCTTACCCGAACCGGTGCCTGGGTCAAGCCGATGCTGCTCGGCGTCATCGATGATCGTTCGCGCCTGGTCTGCCATCTTCAGTGGTATCTCGATGAAACCGCCGAGAGCCTGGTCCATGGCCTGGGACAAGCCATCATGAAGCGCGGTCTGCCGCGCGCCTTGATGACCGACAACGGCGCGGCCATGCTCGCTGAAGAGACGGTCAGCGGACTTGCCACGCTGGGTATCGTCCATCAGACGACCTTACCCTATTCTCCCTACCAGAACGCGAAGCAGGAGTCCTTCTGGGGCCGCGTGGAAGGGCGGTTGATGGCCATGCTCGAAGGCGAGACTTCGCTCACCCTGGACGCCCTCAACCAGGCCACTCAAGCCTGGGTCGAGCAGGAATATCACCGCACCGTGCACAGCGAGATCGACGCCACACCGCTGGACCGTTATCTGGCCGGTCCCAATGTCCGCCGTGACTGTCCGGCGAGCGAGGTACTGACTGCCGCCTTTCGTATCGAGGTCCAACGCCGGCAGCGGCGTTCGGACGGCACGGTGAGCCTGGAGGGAACGCGCTTCGAGATACCCGCTGCGTATCGCCACCTGGTGCAGGTTCATCTGCGTTACGCCCGCTGGGATTTGACCCGGGTCGATCTGG
>JBAXCM010000727.1:0-1881 GCA_037141475.1 Verrucomicrobiota bacterium
AAGTTTCATAGCGCAACAGGCGCAACAGGTCGCCGGTGGAAGGCAGGCTACCATCAAGAGAGTGGTCCTTGCGGGAGAGGATGAGGTTGCCTTTGTCGGCATGCATGCGGCGAGCGACACGTTCAAGGATTATCCCGCCACACCGACATCCATGCGTCTAGGTCATTTTGTGCCTTCGCCAGCCCGCACGCCGCGCGAACACGAATTTTATCATTCCACATTTTGATCGTAGTTTGGTTCCGATTTGCTCGTAATATGCAACCGACTGTTCCACTGGAATCTGGCGGTCCACCGTTCACCCGATCCATCAGAAACCGTCAAACAAAATACAAAATATTAGGAAAAGAACAAATGAACAAACTAACAGTTGCCAAACTCGCGGCCCTGCTGCTGGCTCTGCCAGAGGCCCTTCACGCCGGCGAGACGGCGGTAGTCGAACAAATTGACCGGGAGGCATTGGACAGATGGTCTGCGCCCTACCGGGGCTGGCACTACCAGCCCGACCATGTGATAGTTGCTGATCCCAAGATCCCTGGGCACGAGGATTTTAAGAACACGGATGTTCCGTGCGTTTACCAATTGCCCGGTCAGCCTGACAAATGGTTCATGAGCTTCATTGCTTTCAACGGCAAGGGATACAACAGCTTTGTTGCCGAGAGCACCAACCTTGTCCAGTGGACCAACCTGAAACTGGCGATGGGGTTTGGAAAAGAAGGCGATTTT
Organism: Verrucomicrobiota bacterium; assembly: GCA_037141475.1. Taxonomy (GTDB): domain Bacteria; phylum Verrucomicrobiota; class Verrucomicrobiia; order Verrucomicrobiales; family Akkermansiaceae; genus Luteolibacter. Next base: position 724 of record JBAXCM010000727.1, read on the forward strand.
GACTTCGGCGGCTGCGTGATCGGGGCGTATCTTTATGATTCTTATGACATCAAGGCCCCGCGTGTATTGAAGAAGCGCGACGGGAAATACTGGACGCTCTACGGCTGCTATCCCAAGCAGGGCGGATATGAGTGCGATCCTGGATACGAAGGGGTCGCCTGCAGCGAGGACGGCATAGCATGGAAACGCGAAAAGGAAAAGTATATCCTATCCGTTCATGAACTTGATGTCGGCGCTTGGGAGAAACAATGCATTTATCAACCATGGCTGGTTGAATACGAGGGACGGTTTTTCGATTTCTACAATGCCAAGCAGACCGACGGCGGTTACCACGAAAGGATGGGGCTTGCCACATCAACCGATCTTCTGGACTGGAAGCGTTATGAGAAGAATCCCGTTCTGGACAATCGGCCGGGCAGTTATGACGACAACTTTTGTGCCGACGGCAAGGTATTCCGTGACGGCGATCACTGGGTGATGTTGTACTTCGGAGTTGGCAAAGGCGGCGCCCATATTATGGCCGCCTTTTCGCGTGACCTCATGCATTGGACCGCCCATCCGGAACCGCTGTACAAGGCGGGCGGCAATCCCAGCGGCTTGGATACGCAATACGCCCACAAGATATCGTTGGTTTACAACCCGAGGAACGAGACCTATTACATGTATTATTGCGCCTGTGGAAGCAAAGGGCGCGGGATCGGCTTGATCACCAGCAAGCCACTCTGAGCCTAAATCAGGGAGCCACAGTGATTGCCAAGGGAAGTTTCATTGCTAGCAGGCGCGGCTCGATCAGCACATTGCGGCGGGGGCGTTGGCGGGCCCGTCGTTTGGCATGGAACTTGCGAACCATGGTTTGGAGATATGGGAACATTGCGTTGGGTGGCTTCTGAGAAGCTGCAAATGCAACGTATATCAATTCGTGGTATATCTATCCTATTAGATTTTCCAAACCCCGGGGTGAAGATTGAAGGATCTCATCCAATCACCCGTCGCTCTTTTCGTTGCAGTGGGGAACAAACATCAGGGGCATGCTGCCCATTCAGTGCCGTGCCGCCATCACGCGTCGGTACACGATAACTGCGAGGCGGTCGAAGGACAGGGCGAAGATGAGCCCGGCAGTCATGCCGGCGATCGAACCGATGGCGAGTATCTGACCGC
>JBAXCM010000728.1:0-1881 GCA_037141475.1 Verrucomicrobiota bacterium
CGCGGCACGGTGGCCATGATGGCGGAGGACGCCAAGGATGATTTATTGCTGCTCACCGGGGAGAAAGACGGCTGGAAAGTGCCAGTATCGATTTTCCTTCATGGCAAACCGGGCGACCCGCTGCCGCAGCGCTCAGTGGCGATGAAACTGTTATTCAGCGAGGCTGGTGATGATTTGCGGCTTGATGTGCATCTGGGCCGCGGCATCGAATCCGAATCCTTCAAACATACCATCACCACCGCCCTGCTCTACGAACGGGCCCTGCGCGGCCGCCCCCCAGGCCAACCGGAGACCCCGCTGATGGTCGCTCCATGGTTGGTCGAGGGCTTGCGCGAGGCCACCGCCTGGAAGCTCAAATCCAATGACCGCCGCTTGTACGAGGCACTCTTCAAAAACGGTGGTCTGTTCAAACTTGAAGAACTTTTCACCCTCAATGAAAGCCAGTATGAAGAACTCGACGGAGTCATGCACGCCACCTTCCGGGTGTCCTCCGGTGCCCTCGTAATGGCCCTTCTCAGGCAACCCCAAGGCCGCGAGGGATTCCTCACGTTCCTCTCACAATCCGCCGCTTTCGACGGCGAAATGCCCGCCCTGCTACGCCGCCATTTCCCCGATCTCAACCTCTCCGAAACCAGCCTGGCCAAATGGAGGGACCTCCAACTCGCCGAATTGACCACCCCCACCCTCACCGAGATTCTAACCATCCCGGAGTCAGAAACCGCGCTCGACGACGCCCTGCACCTGAACTTCACCACCGCTGAAGGCGGCCAACAGCGCAAGTCTATCAGCGACTGGCAACTGCTCGACGCCCTCAAACCCGTCGAGCGCGCCGATGCCGTCCGCTTGGCTCAGGACGAACTGATTCGCCTCAGTTACCGCTGCTTCCCGTCATACCGTCCGCTGATCGAAAAGTACCTAACAACTCTCGCCGCCATCGCCCGCCACAAAACCCAAAAAACCGCCGTTCAGCTGGCAGAGCTGCTAGAAACCCGACGCACGTTGCTGGCAAAGGCCAGCCGGGCCCGGGATTACTTGGATTGGTTTGAGATCACCCGTGCCCGCCAAACCAGTGGTGTGTTTGAAGATTACCTAAGCCTGAAGCAACGGTTGGCGGCCCAACCCCACAACAGGGAAGACAATCTCTCGAAATACCTCGACCGCATGAACAAGATCTTTGCACGCAACAATTCAGACTCAACCGTTGGCCTGCCCGCCAACCCGCCCCCGGAAACACCCATCGACCTGCCCAAACCCTGATGCCTGCAATCCTCCCACCATCCGGCATGCCCTTGCCCAACCTCAAGCCAAACTCCCGCCTATGAGCCGCCGATCTAGAAAACGACGGGGTACCCCAACCAGCGGATGGCTGGGACGCCTCGCCGTGGCCGCCCTCGTGCTAGGCGTGCTTGGCGCCGCTCTCGGCTACTGGTCACTCAAGAGCTACCTCCACTCCGATGGCTTCCGCCGCTTGCTCTCTGCCAAAGTCAGCAAGGCACTTGGGATGACCGGCGAATTCAGCCGCTTCGACTGGGATGGCTTGGTGGTGGACACCGCCGCCTTTGAAGCTAACGGCAGCGGTGTCATCGGCTCGCTGCATGCCGACCGCCTGCACTCTGAAGTGAATCTCGCCGGCGTTCGCCGCGGCGTCTGGGACCTTTACGGTGCCAGCGTCAATCGCGTCGAAGTCAACTTGGATGCCCGCTCCCATTCGAATGCCACCGCCCTGACCATCGCATTCCCCGATGAAACATCCGCCATCCCGGCGAAACACGGCTGGCTTCCCACCACCGTCGAAATCAACGGCTTGGACCTCCGCGAACTAGTCGTCAAAGCCACCTTGGACGACGGCGATCTCTTCGCCTACGGCATGCGGGTGGGCGT
>JBAXCM010000729.1:0-1879 GCA_037141475.1 Verrucomicrobiota bacterium
GGAGGTGTAGAGCATGAGACACCAGCTGATCTCGCACATGACGGAGTGCGGGTTCCACATCACCAGCGGATGCCAGAAGTGATCGGGCCGGCCCAGGTCGAGGATGAGCACCAGGACCACCAGCATGTAGCCGATGAAGGCGGTCAGGATCGCCGGGCGCACGATCGGCTCGTACTCCTTGGCGTGGAAGAGGTGGACGGCCGCCACGATGGTGAAGCCAGAGGCGGCGAGACCGATCCCGAGGAAGTCGAAGCCGATCCAGAGTCCCCAGGGGAACTCATCACTGAGGTTCGTGGTGGCGCCGAGCCCATAGGTGAACCTGGCGATGGCGGCGAGGGTGCCAGCCAGGATCAAGGTGGTGGCGATCGGGTGCCATCGGTTGATGCGGGGAAGCAGTCGGATTCTCACGGTTTGTCCTCAGGCCGGGGGGTCTCGCTCTTTTTCTCGGAAGCTTCAAAGGCCGCCACCTCGCTGCGCCGGTTGGTGATCCACCAGATGCCCCCGAGCATCACGCCACCCACGGACAGCACATTGGGAACCTTGGAGAGGGCGCTCATGGTCAGCATGGGCATGGGGATCTTCCCCAGCCTGGAATCGAAACCCAGCTGTTCGAAGGGAACCGGGCTGAGATAGAGCATCGAGGTGCCGCCGACATCGTCCTTGCCGTAGATCCGGGGCACATACTTCGTTGGCTCGGCGCTGACCCGGCGGGCCGCCTCGAGCAGCAGCTCGTCGCGCTCGCCGAAGAGGGTCGCCCCGGTCGGGCAGGCCTCTGCGCAGGCAGGCTGCAGGCCCTTGGCCAACCTGGGAGCACAGAACTTGCACTTCTGGATGCGGGGCTTGGTGCTGCTCCACTCGTATTTCGGCACGTGGTAGGGGCAGGCCTGGAGGCAGTAGCGGCACCCGATGCACTTCTCCCCATCGTAGGCCACGGGGCCCGCTTCCGCCTTGCTGAGCGCAGCGACGGGGCAAACCGACACGCAGGTAGGGACATCGCAGTGCTGGCACATGCGGCGGATGTAGAGGTCGTTGTACTTGCTCAGGGCGGTGTAGGCGGTGAGCGAGAGGTATTTTTCTTCACTCGGGGGCAGCTGGTTCTCTTCCTTGCAGGCGCCCTGGCAGACGTTGCAGCCGACACAGAGCGTCAGGTCGATCAGCATGGCTTTTTTGGCACTCAAATTCCCACCCCACCTTTTGTGGAATCCATTGAAATTTTTCGGTTGATGACCAGGCTTGCTGATAATCAACCACTCAGTTGATTATCAATTCCCGTGCCACGGCAGGTGATGGCCATTGGCTGTTTCTAATTCTTGTATTGTTTGATTTTAATAATTAATAAGAACTCCTGAAAGCCGACCCTGCCACCCTGCCCGCCACGCCATGCAGCAGATCCGCCAAATGCGACGGTGGGCAGCACCAAGCGAAGCCAAGACACTTTGTAAAGAGTCTTCAATATTTTTTTTCTGTTCGCTGGTTATTCACTCAGAACGACCTACACTAATAGATGACCACGGTGTATTCATCGGTTGACGTGGAGTTCCATTGTCAATATTTTCTGAATCTTACACATTGCGCTTCACCAAGGCATCAGGCGCGCGATTGAAATTTGATGCGATCCATGGGAAACGGAAACGGGCGATCACCGCGCATGTTTTCGAAGTGCTCCTGAAGCGGCTGGAGATGAATGCGATCCTCGACACCACCCCGAATGGCGTCTGCATCATCTCCTGCGACGGGGTCACCCGCTGCAATCCCGCCGCCTTCCGGATGTTCGGCGTTGCCACCCTCGAGGAGCTGAAGAAGTGCTTCGGAAAGCGAGGCGAGGCGTTCGGCCTGCGCTGGCCGCACAGCAGGCTTCCCCTTCGCGAAGAGGAACGAC
>JBAXCM010000730.1:0-1875 GCA_037141475.1 Verrucomicrobiota bacterium
TCCCCGGCGTGACCAAGTCCAGCTGGTAAGCTGTGCGGCTTTGGTTTTTTGGCGCGGAATGGCATCCTCCCGTTTCCGCGCCCACGCAATGCCTATTTACGAATACGTCGCCGAAACCCCGGATGATCCTGAGCATTCGTGTCGCATTTGTGCGCGCGGATTTGAACTCAGGCGGCCTGTGGACCGGGCACCCTTGTTGGTTTGCCCGATGTGCAAGCACCCGGTGAAGAAGCTGATTTCCCGGATTAACACCCCCACCGTAAGCAAGCCGCTGTCGGTGAGCGACGCGAAGAAGGCCGGATTCACGGTGCTGGAGAAGCGCGATCAGGGAGTCTACGAAAAACTCTGAAGCCATGAATAGCCTTGGCCTCATGTGTCTGGCAAATGCCGACGGAATCCCCTACCAATGGCCAACACCCGGCGAGTGGCTGCTCTATGTGGGCGGCATCGGCTTGTTCCTGATTCTCAATGCCTTGTTTGTGGCTGCGGAGTTTGCCTTCGTGAAAGTCCGCCCCAGCCAACTCGAGGCAGAGGTCAAGGACAAATCCAACGGGGCCCGCGCCGCTCGCAAAATCCTCCAGGACATCAACCCCTACCTCTCCGCCGCACAACTCGGCATCACCGTCGCCTCACTCGCCCTCGGCGCCCTCGGCGAACCGTTCATCGAAAAACTCGTCGGGCCGCTCATGCAGCAAATCCCGTGGTTCCCTCCCGGCTTGGTTTCTGGCTTCTCGTGGGTGCTGGCCATCGGTTCGTTCACCATGCTCCATGTGGTTATCGCCGAGCAATTGCCCAAGATGATTGCCATTCGCCGGGCGCTGGCCACCACCCTGCTGTTGGCTGGCCCGATGCGCTTGTTCTACAAACTCTGCAGCGTGCCCATCCGCATGCTCAGCGGTACTTCCAACTGGTTGGCCCGGGTGGTTTTCAGGATCGAACCCGTCGGCGAGCACGACCAAGCCCTCAGCGCCCACGAGCTTGCGCTGCTAGTGGCCGAAAGCGAGCGTTCCCAGGAAGTCACTGAAACGGAACGCGAGATTCTGGAAAACGCCCTCGAACTCAACGAAGTCTGGGTCCGCGACGTCATGACTCATCGCAGCGAAGTGGTCGTCGTCGATGCCGATGCTCCTTTCGACCTGACCCTCGAATTGGTTCGCAACACCAAACACACCCGCTTCCCGCTGGTCAAGGGCCACCTCGACCACGCCATCGGCTTCATTCACGTCAAGGATTTGCTCAAACTCGTCGGCGAACCCAAACCCGACATCATGGTCATCAAGCGCGACCTGAAAGTGGTGCCGGAAACCATGCCGCTGGACGTGTTGCTGAAGTTTTTCCTCAAGGAAAAAACCTCGCTGGCCTTGGTGGCCGACGAGTTCGGGCATGCCTCCGGGGTGGTCTTCCTCGACAATGTGATCGAGGAATTGGTCGGCGACATCCAGGATGAGTTCGACAATGATCTCTCCGCCTTCACCCGCATCAACCCCGACGAATTCGTCACCGCCGGCACCACCACTCTCAACGAGCTGGCCGACTACGACGAGGACCTCTATCTGGAAAGCGGTGAGGTGACCACCGTCGGCGGCTACATAACCCAACAACTCGGCCGTTTCCCGGAAGTGGGTGAAGCCATCATCATCCGCGGCCACGAGGCCAGAGTCACCAGCACTGACGGCCGCCGCGTCGGCCAAATCCATTTCCGCCGCCTGGCCACCACCAACGGCGGCAACGGCGGAGCCGATCACGCCTGAAGGCGGCTTGCAGATTGGCTTGCGGCTTGCCCGGCGCAGCCCCGCAAGCTGAAGTTTGGCAAAACTTTGGAATTCGGGTTGCAGACGAGGTCAGCCGGGATCCCCGCTAGCTCCAACACATGGG
>JBAXCM010000731.1:0-1854 GCA_037141475.1 Verrucomicrobiota bacterium
CTGCGGGAGGGCCTCACGCTGCCCAACCTCAGCGTGAGGCCCTCCCGCAGTCCTTCGGAACTCGAGCATGCCATCCCGGACGTTGCCACAGCCCCGTCGGACTCCACGCCGAAGTCCGCTCCAGCAAGCCGACAGACATTCCTGAAAAAGCCCTTTCTGCATACCGCCTTCGTGGCCACCGACGACCCCCAAAGCCTCGCCGATCTGGAAAATCATGTGCATGCCTTGGATGCGGTTTTTCCTACTTGGTTTTCAGTTAGCAAGGCGGACGGTGTCATCGTCAGGCGCGCGCCGCCGGAAGCCACGCGGCTGGTTTTATCGGGAAAAACCCTGGTGCTGCCAGTGGTTTCCAACACCGATGTGAAGGGCAACTGGCACGCCGATGAACTCGCCTCACTCATTGATAATCCCAAGGCATCCAGTCTTCTTATCGAGCATTTGCGCGATGAAGTCATTCAACTTAATGCCGACGGCATCAACATCGACTTTGAACAACTCAGTGCCGCAGACCGGGATAACTTCAGCGAATGGCTCAAGCGACTAACCGCCTCCTTTCACGCCAAAAACCTGCTGGTCTGCGTGGACGTCCCGCTCAACGACGACGCCTATGATTATGAATACCTCGGCGAGGTGGCTGATGCCGTGGTCTTGATGGCCTATGACCAACACTACGCCGGCGGAAATGCCGGTAGTATCGCCGGCAATGTTTGGTTTAACGATGGCATCGAAGAACTCGTTAGCCAGGTGCCACCAGCCAAACTCATCGTTGCCCTCGGTGCCTATGGCTACGATTGGAACCTAGCAACTAAAGAACCGCCCGCCAGCCTGAGCTACGCCGAGGCAATGATTCTCGCCTCCGATGTGCAGGCCGATGTGGAGGCCACGGGTGAGGAAATGAACTCGACGTTCACCTATCAAGATGACAAGGACCAGCGGCACGAGGTTTGGTTTTTAGATGCCATCGCCGCATGGAACCAGGTGACCATGGCCCGCAAACTGAAGGTCCACGGCTTCTCACTGTGGCGCCTAGGCATGGAGGATCCGGGCGCATGGGATTTTCTGGCTGCACCGGTGCCCGACGGCTTCGATCCAACCCGTTTGGCAAGCGCTCGGGCGGAACCCGCGATCGCCTTCAACGGCGAGGGCGAGTTGCTGAACATTCGCAGCGTTCCCGCCGATGGGCGGCGCGAACTAACATTTGACGCTGATATGGTGGATTACAGCTCGTATCAAGTGATGCCTCGCTATTACACTGTGGATCGGCTAGGCCACGACGCGGGCAAGCGATTAGCCCTCACGTTTGATGACGGCCCGGACCTGCAGTGGACGCCACAAATCCTCGAACTTCTGCGCGAGCAACAAATTCCGGGCACGTTTTTCATCGTTGGCGACGAGGCTCAGAAGTACCCGGACATCGTTAGCCGCGAATATGCCGAAGGGCATCTGTTGGGCAACCACACGTTCTTTCATTCCAATATATGCAGCGTCAATGAAACCCGGTTGCACATGGAGATCAACATGACTCAGCGGGTCATTGAGTCTATCATCGGGCGTGGCTCCAAGCTGTTTCGAGCCCCCTATGACACCGATACCTCACCCACCCGAGCCTCCGAACTCCAACCCCTCTATTCAGTCTGCCAACTCGGCTTCGTCATCGTCGGCGGCGATATCGATTCCTGTGATTACCTGGCACCAGGCGCAGACGCTATTGTCAATAACATCACAAAATTGCTCAAGCCGGATGGCCCTAACATAATCGTCATGCATGATGGCGGCGGTGACCGTCATCAGACGCTGGAAGCCCTGCGCAAGCTCATCCCACAACTCAAGGCGCAGGGCTATGAGTCTGTTTCG
>JBAXCM010000732.1:0-1853 GCA_037141475.1 Verrucomicrobiota bacterium
CAGCGATTCCGAAATGGAAAAAGCCGAGCTTCGGCAAGTCCTTTGATTTAGGCTGAAACTGGCGGTTTTAGGGGGTGGATTGGGTTGTGAGCATTTTCGCATTCGATTTTTTCCAACTTTTTTCTTGACAGCTGATATATTTTCATCTATCCGACGTGCGGAACCTCTGAGTCCATGCCACGCCAGCCGATCTCCCCGTCGATTTTGCCTGCTGCCGAAAGACAATGCCGCAGCCGGCTCCACCAGCTTCTCAACCAAGCCGAGGGCTTCCTGCACGGCAGCCTCATTGTCATGGCTCGTCGCTGTGGAAAACCCACCTGCCGCTGCGCTACCGACGACAACGCTAGGCACCAATCGCTCTATCTGGGCCAAACTCTCGAGGGGAAATCCACCATGATCTATATCCCCGCACGATTGGAGAGCACCGTGCGCCAATGGCATGACAACTTCCAACAGGCCGAGCAGCTCATCGAACAACTCAGCCAGCAGGGCCGCGCCCGCCTCAGCCAAGCCAAGTCCACCAAGCCCGGCACCACCAAGCCCGGCACCACCAAGTCCGGCACCACCAAGTCCGGCACCACCAAGTCCGGCACCACCAAGTCCGCTCCAACTTCCCGCAAGACATCCACAACCCAAACACCCCGCAAGCCTTCCTAACCAGATTCCTCAGCTACGCCGACAAGATTTTCGCCCTGCGCGAGCAGTGGCGCAAAGCCCGCGACGCCCGCACCAAGCCGCGCCTCGCCGCAGCGGTCTTTCCCGCTCTCTGGTTCCTGATGTTCGCCGCCCGGCGGCCCAGCTTCAACTCCCTGGTCCAACTGCGTGCCTCGAAAGCCATTGCCCGCTGGCTGGGCGTGGTCCGGATGCCCAGCGCCAAGGAAATGGCTATCGTGTCGGAAAGCGCCGACCCGGATGTGCTGCGTGACTGCCTTGGCGACATCATGCACAAGCTGCGGCGCAACAAGGTGCTCACTCCCCGCCATGGCCTGATGCTCGCCGCCATCGACGGCCACGAAACCCACTCCAGTTACAAGCGCCGCCATGAGGGCTCCCTGGAGCGCAAGGTCATGGTTCGCGGCCGCGAGGTGATCCAATATTATCACCGCTTCACCGTTTTCCAGCTCGTCGGCAAAGACTTCTATCTGCCCCTCGACGCCGAGCCGGTCCAGCCCGGCGATGACGAGGTAGCCTCCGCCATGCGGCTGCTGGCCCGCGTGCTGGCCAACCACCCGCGTTGCTTCGATGTCCTAACATGTGACGCCATCTACCTGCGCCCCTCCATGCTCGACATGGTCCTGGCCGCAGGCAAACACCTCGTGGCCACCCTCAAGGACAACCAGCCCGGGTTGCTTGCCGAGGCGCGGGTACTGCTGCCCGGCGAGCTGCCGGTGCTTCTCGAACTCTCCGCAGTTCCGGGCAAATCCGACCGGCAGGCACAACTGCGGCAGGCCGACGGCTTCACCACCGACACCATCAGCACCCCCTTGCGCATCGTCCACTCGCATGAGACGGGCATCCGTCACGAACGCATCGCCGGAGATTCCCTCGAAACTGCGTATGCCACCGATTGGTATTGGGCCACCACCATGCCTTCCGCTCTCAACGGCGCGGCGGTTGTCCATGACTTCGGCCACGGCCGCTGGCGCATTGAAAACGAGGCCTTCAACGAACTGGTCACCCGCTGGCATTCCCGCCATGTCTTCCATAACGACGGCAACTCCATCCTCGTGCTCTGGCTGATGATGTTCATCGCCCACGCGGTCTTTCACTGCTTCCTGCGCAATATGCAGCCCGTGCTGCGACTGGCCCATACGGCCGTCTATTTCGCCGAACTCATCGCTGCAGAACTCCTC
>JBAXCM010000733.1:0-1848 GCA_037141475.1 Verrucomicrobiota bacterium
CGCTGAAGGCCCGGGCGATGTGTGCGGCAACCGCTTTGGCGATGATCGGATCGACCATGAAATGCGGGTTGCCCGATGCGTGGACGTCGCCGGCGGCGCGGCTGAGGGTGGCGGGCACATCGAGCAGGCGGATGCCCTCGGAGGCTTGGACGCGGCCGATAGCGCCGGTGTCGAGTTTGGCATTGCGGGCATTTTGGAGGAGAGGCGGGAGCCAGCCGACTTCGAGTTCGGCGCCGCCCTCGATGAGGATATCGGCGCTGCGCAGCTTGACGACAAAGCTGGGCCTGGCATCCACAAAGTGCGGATCTTCGGTGGGCTTCGCCATCGAGGTGATGTCCACATGGTCACCCCCAATTTCACGGGCGATGGCCGCGTAATCAGCCAGAGTGGCGACAACATTGAGCTTGGCCCGCGCCGTGCCGGTGATGGCGGCGAAGACGGTTAGGAGGATTGCGATGGTTGGTTTCATGGAGGTATTAATTTGCTAGATATGTGATTTAGAATTTATGGGCACCGTGAGCGCCGAGGGCGAGTTCATACATCAGGAAGAGCGAGTTTTCGTCGCGGCTGGGGAGGAAGGCGTTAGACTGAAGCCTGTCGTAATTGTATTGGAGGCGGAATTTTGAGAACTCCGAGGGATACCAGGTTAGATCGGTGGAGACGCGGCTGCGGCTTTGGCGTTGCGGATCGCTGGTGACGTCCGACGTCTGCATGTGCATGTAATCCCCGCGCAAGCCGGCGGCCCAGCCCTTGTGGAAGCCCCAAACGGCTTGGGAGTACGCCCCCCAATCATGGAAGGTCTCGGCGGTGGAAAATGTGTTATTGAGTCCCTGGCCAGCTTCATATCTGCGGACCATCGCCTCGCTTTGCCATTTGACGTAGGGCCAGCCGCCTTCGGCGTCGGAGGGCTTCCACTTATAAAACAGATCTGCGCCGTAGATTTGGGTGGAGCTGCTGTAGCCGGTGTCATTTGGGCCGAAGGCCGCAGACAGGCCGCCAAGGATTGTCTGCGTGGATGTTAGATCGACCGAGGCTTCGAGGCGTGGTGTGATCACCAGATCGGATAGGCCGTCGGTTTGTCGATTGATGGTTGATCGATCAAAGAAGGTGCCGGTATCACCCGGGTTGCGGAAGGAATAACCGGTGCCGCCCTGGCCGTTTTGCAGGGCTATGATGGCTTGGGCATAGATCGGCAGCGGGATGACCCATGAGAGTTGAGCGCCGACGCCGCGGAGTCCGTCGGGACCGAGCAGCAGCCCATGGACGAGTGGAGCATCGACAAAATCCCAGGTGTGGGGATGGGTTGGGTTGATGCGGCCGAACTGGGTGAAGAACTGACCGGCTTTAGCCTGCAAGCCGAAGGGCAGGTCGGTGGTTTGGCCGAAGGCCTCCTCGACTTCGACCTGGGTTTGATTGTTGTTGTCGAGTTTGAAGACGATATTGGCGAAGCCTTCGAAGAACGGGTCGACGGCGCCATCGAGGGCGAGTTCGACGTTTCGGGCGTTGAATCCGCGTTGTTGGGGGTCGTGGTCGCCGACTTCCAGTGAGCTGAGATTCGGGTCGGTGGAGGCCGCTCCGACGATCACCGCATCAAAGGAAATGTTCAAATAACTGCCCTTAGCCCCTCCGCCGCCGAGTAGGCCGGGGGACGGCAGTAATCCAGCTGACGGACCGCTGGCCGTGGCATCGGTCACGATGGATGGATCGGTGGTGGGAAAGGAATTGCCGGCCGTTGCAGGGGTACTTGGCGGCTGCTTGCCGGGCGGGAGCACGACTGCGGGCTCTGGCACGAGTGATGGATCGGTGGTGGGAAATGCCGGTGCCGGGTCCGGGGGGGTGGTTTTGCTG
>JBAXCM010000734.1:0-1840 GCA_037141475.1 Verrucomicrobiota bacterium
CTGCCCATCTGAGAGGCGGCTGGCAGTGGGTAATTCTCGCGTGAACGCTGGCTCGGCGGCGTATAGGAGGGCACCGCTTGGCGCTCGAATTGGGCGTGGAGGAGGGCGATCAAGTGGGTGGCGGCGGCTTCCAACTCAGAGATGTATTTTTGCACGCGGCCGCGGAAGATCGAGTAAAACGCCAGGGCGAGGATGCTGATGCCAAGGCCGCCGGCGGTGGCAATCAAGGCTTTGGCGACGCCCTCGGCCAAGCCCATTTGGCGCACGCCCTGGACGTCGCCGCCGGACATTTCGATGAACGCCTCGATCATGCCCAAGACGGTTCCGAGCAAGCCGATCATCGGCGCGATGGCACCGATATCGGCGAGGTAGGCGATGCGCGAGGTGAGCATGCCGGCCTGGCGTGAGCCCTCGGTTTGGGCGACTTCGCGGATATTTTCAAATGAATTGCCTGGATTGGTGGAGAGGAAGGTCAGGGTTTTTTGGGTGATGCGGGCGATGCATTCATTGCGCCGCTGGCTATAGGCGATGAGCCCCAGATAGTCCCGTTTGCGGATCATTGTCTCGGCCGTGTGCATGAAATGGTCGCTGACAATGGCATTGCGGCGGATGGTTAAAAAATAGATCAGAATCAGCAAAACACCCACCACCGAGAGCAGGGCGAGGGGATAGACCATGATTCCGCCTTTCACGACGACTTCGAGGAAATTCATGGTCGTGTGAGGCGCTGCGGCACCGGCAACGGGCGCGGCGGGTCCTGCGGCAGAAGCACTCAGCGCGGAGACGTACATCCCCGCAGCAATCAATAGGCGGCAATTCATCATTGGTTCGGTGGCAAAATCCTAGCGCAACACCTCCCCAACGCAAGCATTGCCTGCGCCTGATTCATAATATAGCGGTCCGCCTGCCCCTGCTCCAAGGTTCCGAGGGTGTATGCGTAGATCGATTCTAGGTCGTCGCAGGCGAGCTTCGAAAGGTGGAGTCGCATAACGGCTCAGAAGGCGTGACGTTGATGCATTTGCTCGAGAAATTCCTCACGAGGTCTAAAGAATCGCAAGGCATGGCCTGGGGCAGCGGATGAGACCGGTTGAATGATCGCCCCTTCCGGTGAAAAATTTGCCACAGTTCAAGGTTTTGATTTCCAGCGGCTGCGGCTGCATTACTGTGGGTTTGCCGTCAGCCATGTCCGCCGTAGATTTCAAAGCCAAGCTTCGCGAGGTCCCGCACCAACCGGGAGTGTACCTGATGAGGGATGCTTTGGGGACGATCATTTATGTGGGCAAGGCGCGGGATTTGCGGCGGCGGCTTGCGTCGTATTTCATGGCGTCGGGCAAGGCGCGGGCGGACCTCAAGACTCGGGCGCTGATTGATTCCATTTGTGATTTTGAATTTCACTTGGTGCGCAACGAGGAGGAAAGCCTGCTGTTGGAGGGCAAGCTCATCAAGGATTACCGGCCGCGCTACAACCTGGCCTTGCGCGACGACAAACGCTTCTTCCTGGTGAAAATCCGCTTGGCGGACCCATGGCCGCGTTTCAGCATGGTGCGGATGAAAAAGGACGATGGCTCGCGCTATTTTGGTCCGTTTCCGCATTCCAGCGCGCTACGGGAGACGCTGACTTGGCTCAATCGCAAGTTTGGATTTCGGGCATGCAGGCCGCTGCAGCCTGGCGATGCCGAGTACCGTCATTGCAATGCAGACATTATTCGCAATTGCTGCGCGCCGTGCATCGGGCGCATCGACCGTGCTGCCTACGTCGCCAGAGTTGACGAAGCCTGCCGGATATTGGAGGGCAAGGGACGGCGCGAGTTGTTCGATGAGCTACGGCGCGAAATGGAGC
>JBAXCM010000735.1:0-1836 GCA_037141475.1 Verrucomicrobiota bacterium
ACTGGGTGAAAAAGCGGATGGTGCTCGCCAAATCGCCCGGTAGGACGCTGCCGCAGCCGACGGGCGTGCCATCGACTTCCAGGGTGACCGGGACCGGAATGCTATAGGAGAGGCTCGACAGCACGCGGGCCTTCATGACGACCTGATAGACACCGGGCTGGTCCAGCGGGAAATTCCACGACGTGGTGCCCCTCCGGTCAAACGAAACCAGCATCCCGCCGCTGGAAAACCAGCGGCTGTCGGAGACCGTGTAGGTGTCGGGCGCGATTTCCGCCTCCACCACCGGTGGCTGCGCGTCCCTGACGTTGGGATCCGAGTGGTAAAAGGTCACCTCGTCGAAATCGCTCACCCCATCCCCGTCGCTATCGACCAGGTCGGGGCGCGTGCCTAACAAATATTCCTCGCGGTTGGACAGGCCGTCGCCATCGGAATCCTGATAGCCGCTGCCGCGGATATTGAAAGATTTGCCCCAGGCATCGGGAATGTCATTATCATCGAGGTCCGAGGGGTCGCGCGCATAGCCGGCCAGCGCGGTGTCGCGGATGATGCGGAACACGGCGGAGCCAGGGATTTTCCAAGCCACCGAAACATGGTCCGCGCCATCGCCCTGCTTGTGGAGGACTTCCATGAAATACCGCTTCCCCGCCTCCAACCTGACCGGAAGCGAAACCTGACTGGCCTGCTCATCCCACTTGCGATAGTCGGAATGGTCCGTGACGCAGGCGATGCGCTGCCTGTCGAACTTCCGGTCCGTCGGGCTCAGCCAGAGCCCGCACTCGTTGTCGCCGGAGATGGCGAACGTATAACTTCCGGTGGCGGGAGGCACGATCCACGCCCTCAGCCGGGACCCGTATGATTTGCCCATGCCACACGGACCCTCGATGCTCGACACCCATTTCCGCTGGGTCGGAACGAGCGGGAACGAGGGGCTGGCGATCAGGGCCGCGAGGCTGTCGCCGGGGATGTTTTCCCAGCTCTCCCACAGGGCGAAACCCGGAAGGCAGTTGAAATCGGCCTTGGGATCGAGGGGCAGTTGGAGTTGCAGGAAATTCTCGGGCATATCCGACAAACGCGCCCCCGGAAGGGGTTGATAGTCAGCCACCCTCGGGTCAAGGTGCAATTGGAATTCGGTGAAATTATCCAGCCAATCCCCATCGCCGTCACTCCACGCGCCGTTGGCGCCGGTGGTATCCTTGGGATCCAAACCGTAGGCGAGTTCCCACGAATCTAACAGGTAATTGTCATTGGCATCGCGGGGGTCGGGCCTGTATGGGCTGAAATACGCGGCATTGATGACCGTCTGCCCCAGGCCCTGGCGTCCGGGCCTTCTCCACGCCACGCTGGCGTTATCAATCCCGTTGGCGGGGTGGTCCTGCCGCGCCCCGCGCTTGAACAGAACCTCGACATAGTATTTTTGGCCTTGTTTGAGTTCGACCGGCTCGCTCTCCTGGGAATGGCTCTGGCCGAATGCGCGCCAACCCGTGCCCGCCGATGTCTGCGCGATCGCGTGTTTGGTGAACTTGTCCTCCGATTCCGCCAGATAGAGGACACAGGCGTCGCTGCCTGAGATGTAGAAAACGTAGGGACCGTCGTCGGGAGCGGTTAGATAGCCCCGCAGACGGACCCCATAACTGTCGCCCTCCGCGCTGAAATCGATGTTGTCCACCAGCGTGGCGTGCGTCGGCCTGGCCGGAAAGCGCTTGTCGTGCACCAGATCGCGGATCCGGTTCCCCGGCAGGTCCGTCCACACCTCGCAGGTCAGCATGTGTGTCGTCTCAACCGCGTCGGGCTTGAGCGGATCGGTTTTCCCGATGAACTCCTCCCAATTTGTTAGGC
>JBAXCM010000736.1:0-1826 GCA_037141475.1 Verrucomicrobiota bacterium
TGCGGTCATATAGCCACTTCACCAAGCCGCCGCGCGACGCCATCGCCTGCTCTACACCGTCATAAATCCGTGTGAACACGCGGGGCACGGCAAAGAGCATTGTTGGTCGAGCCACACCAATGTCTTGCGCAAGGTTCGCGACATTTCCAAGAATGGCGGCCGAGTTGCCGCAATAGATCAGCAAATGCACCTCAACGATCTGACCCATAAGGTGACCCCATGGCAATATCGACAGACTGCGGTCGTCGGGAAACAACTCCTGTGTGGTGCTAATCGACTCAAGCTGGCTAAGCAGGTTTCCGTGCGTGATGATCACCCCCTTCGGTTTCCCGGTGGTTCCCGAGGTGTAGACAAGGCCAGCGAGTTCATCGGGGGTGACGGGGACGGGGGCAACCGGCTGACGGCGCCCCATCGCCATCAATTCATCCAGGCTCAGGCAGCCTGCCATGGCGGAATTCAATGTCACGACGTGCTGGAGATGCCCGATTTTCCCAATCATTTGTTGCAACTCGGCAGCTGCGTTTGGGTTGCGGGCAAAAACCAACTTGACCTCGGAGTCGTCGATGATGTACTCCCGCTCGTCGGGTTGCTGCGACTCGTACATCGGCACATAGTGCGCGCCAAGCCCATAGCTTGCATAGGCACCCACCGCCCACTCCACGCAGTTGTCGGCCACAACCCCAACCTTGTCGCCGCGGCCGATTCCAAGCGATGCCATACCCGCGCGCAGGGCGTTGACCTGTTCGGCAAAATCGCTGAAATGTGTCCAGCGATACCCCTCTTCGGTTCGTGTGCCGTACATTGGCCGATCACTGAAACGTCGGCAGGAATCTTCCTGCATTTCCACCAGATTTGAAAATCGCATTTCGCCCACCCTTTCTCACGCCTTCGAGCAGGGCCAGATTACATAGACGCCAACAATCGAGATAGGACAAGGATGGACAAGTGGTGAAGAAATCCGGCCACAGCTAACCTAGTTATGAAAAAGCGGCCAACGAACACGCACCCGCCATCCGTATGACTGCTTCCACCTCTCGGACTGCGGTATCGAACGGCCGCTCCTCACTTTGCTCAATGACTCCTTGGGGCACCAAGGAGACCGACAAGCATTCGATGCAACAGAGCCAAACACCGAATTCAGAAAGCACCTTTGCGGACCTTCAGACTTGGCACACCAACCGGTCACGCCAGATCAGTTCCTGACCAGCAGCGCTCGTCATGCTTTGGAATGCTTTATTGACCACATTCCAAACTAGCGCGGTTCGGACTCGAACGTCAGGAGGCAACACATGGCATCGTTCCCCGCGTAGGCGCTGATCCGCGAAGTCGGGTTGCGCGACGGTTTGCAGAGCATTCTTTCCACGGATCAGAAGATCGAGTGGATCACGGATGCCTACGCAGCCGGGTCTGCAAGTCTTGGTGCTGGTGCCCAACTTCCAGGACGCCCAGCGCGCCATGGAAGCGCAGGCTAGTCTGCTGCTGGCTGCCGAAAACTTAACCACCCGGTGCAGGCGCTGATCCGAGTTTCTTGATGCGGCCGGAGCCCGCCACCGAACGGGTTACGGTCGCATCGCCGTAGTAGCTCACATCGCCCGATCCGGCGATGCTCACATTCAGGGTCTGGCTGGCCCAGACCACAGCGTCACCCGAGCCGGCAATACTGATCCTGACGTTTTTGCTGGCCAGCGCACTGGTCTTGAGATCGCCCGATCCGGCGATGCTGTAGCGCGCCGTGTCGGCACGGCCCGCTGCCAGAAAGTCGCCAGCACCCGAGATGGACACGCTCAGCGAGTCGGTCTGCAGTGCTGCAAGGCGGACGTCGCCGG
>JBAXCM010000737.1:0-1819 GCA_037141475.1 Verrucomicrobiota bacterium
TGGCCGAGAAGATCCTGCACGGTCCGGATGTCGGTGCCACTTTGGATGAGACTAGTCGCGAACGAATGGCGCATACTGTGGCAACTGGCAGGCTTGGAGATGTCGGTCTTGCGGATGGCGTCCCTGAACTGCCGCTGCATGGATGCCTCATGCAGGTGGTGGCGGGCGACCTGTCCGGTGCGGGGATGCGGGCAGAGGGTGGCGGAGGCGAAGAGGTATTGCCAGCACCACTCCATTGAAGCGTTGGGATATTTTCGGGCCAGAGCCTCCGGCATGTGGACCTCCCCGGCTCCAACAGCCAGGTCCTGCAGGTGCTTGTCCCTCGCGGCCGCCAGGCAAGCTTTGAGCCGGTCCTCAAGCGCCCTGGGCAGCGGGACGACGCGGTGCTTGCCGCCCTTGCCGTCATGGACGGTGATGGTGCCCTGGTCGAAGTCGATGTCCTTGACGCGCAGCCGCATGCATTCGATCACCCGGAGGCCGCTGCCATACATGAGCTGGGCGGCGAGCTTCCACGGATCTTCGAGATGGGCGAGGACAGCGGTGATTTCCCGGCGCGAGAGCACCACCGGCGGGCGGCGACAGGTGTGGCCGTTGGTTGGTTTGTCGATGGTGAAATCCTCAATGCCGAAGACCTTCCTGGTCAGGAAAACCATGGCATTGAGCGCTTGTTTCTGCGTCGATCCAGAGATGTTGCGTTTCAGCGCCAGATAGTTGAGGTAGGTGGTGAGTGCCTGGGTCCCTGCGTTGTGCGGAGTCTGTTTCAGACATTCCAAACAGAAGCGGGTGAAGCGCACCACCCAATAGACGTAGGTTTGCTCAGTGGCGTAGGCCAGGTCAGCGAGGCGGATGGCGCGGCGCAGGGCATCGACAATGCGGGCGATTTCGGCGGATGTCTCGGGCAGGGGGACGGAAGGCTCCGCTGGCGGGGCCGGGATTACGGCGCGAACTTGGATGGCCTCACGGCCAAGCGTGCGGTGATCGGCCTCCAAGGACCTCGCCTGATCGGCAAGCCCGCGCCAATCGAAGGCGGCGGCCCACGGGAGGGCGAGAATGTCACGGGCCACCTTGCGCACTCCCGATGGCAAAGCCATCACCACCCAGCTCTGCATCATTGTTGACGACCACAGCCGCCTCATCACCCACGCCGCCTATTATCTAACCGGCGACACCGTCACCTTCCTCGACAGCCTCAAGCAGGCAGTCCTGCGCCGCGGCCTGCCTCACAAGCTCTATACCGACCAAGGCAAGCCCTTTGTCAGCAACCACATCGGGCACCTCCCACGTCGGCCCCTGCCTGGCGTCCTGGTTGCGGCGCAGGCGGGCCAGCGTGTCCTTGATGTTTAGGTTGCTCCAGTAGTGGACGTGGCATGTCTGGCGATGCGTGAGCACGACCTTGCGGCGCGGCGAATAGAACCTCAGCACCGTCTTGCCGTCGCGCCCCTTGTGCGGATAGACTGGGCGGCGGTCGCCTATCAGCGCCACCCAGCCGCGCTTGGCGCACTCCCGATAAACATCGTAGGTCGCGTAGCCGGCGTCGAGAAACACAAGGCTGGGGTGGATGCCGAAGCGTTCCTGAGTCACGTCGATGTCGGTGAATGTCAGCACCCGCTCGTTCCACATCAGCCGCGACGATCCCTCGGCTGACTCATGAAGATACACTTGCCCAGCCAGCCGAACGCGGTGACGCGGGCCTCTGCCTCTGCCATGTGACCTTCGGGCCAACGCCATGTTTCGTCCCCAACAAGCCAACGGATCGACCGGCGCTGCAGGTTCGTCTTGTTGTGCGCCCCGAGAATCCACAGCACCATGCCGTTGTTGA
>JBAXCM010000738.1:0-1812 GCA_037141475.1 Verrucomicrobiota bacterium
CGACGAGGCAGGCGAGGCCGCGGGTTTCCAGAAGTCCTACTGCTTGTTTGGCCATGGTGGTATTTGGTTGGATGAGGTTAGGTTAGAGATGGGATCGAGTGATTCAGGAGAGTTTGCGGAATACCTCGCGGGCGAGAACAAGTTCTTCGTTCGCGGGTATCACCAGAATTTTCACCGCAGATGCGTCTGTGCTGATGAGTGCCTCGGTTGCACCGCAGGCGGCGTTTTTCGCTGCATCGAGGTGGATGCCGAAGGGTTCGAGGCTGCGGCACACGGCGGCGCGGATCGCTACACCGTTTTCGCCGATGCCGGCGGTGAAAACTAGGGCGTCGAGTCCGCCAAGTTCAAAATGAAAGGCTCCGGTCCAATGACGGATTGAGTGGACCAAGGCGTTGAACGCAAGTTGAGCGGCTGGGTTGCCGGCCGCGGCCGCCACATAGATATCACGCATATCGTTGGAAACTCCGGACAATCCTAACAACCCGGATTCCTTGGTAAGTTGGCGTTCGGCTTCGTCTAGGCTGATGCCAAGAGTGCGCATCGCATAGGGGATAGCACCGGAGTCCAGATCGCCGACCCGGTTGTTCTGTGGCAACCCGCTTTGTGGGGAAAAGCCCATGCTGGAGCCGATGGCCACGCCATTGCAGATACCGGTGACGGAGCTGGAACCACCGAGATGGCAGGACACCACACGCAAAGGGGCACCTGTGACGGCTCGCGGCCCATCCAGATAGAGGCGGCGGGCGATTTCTGCAACGTCATCCCGCCCACATAATTCGGCCGAGCGCTCAGCAATGAATTTGTGGCTGGCTCCGTGGAAGCCATAGCGCCGGATGCCAATGTCGCGCCAACTCGCCGGCACCGCGTAAGTTGCAGAAGCGGCCGTCGTCCATTGATAGAACGCGGTTTCAAACAGGGCCACGAGGCGGGCTTTTGGCAGGGATTTGGCGAATTGGCGGATGCCTGCGGCGTACGGGGGATTGTGCGCGGGTGCCACAGCGGTAAAGCCGTCGAGGGCATCAATGACGGCTTGGTCGGCCATCACACACCCGCTTAAATCCTTGCCCAACACGGTTTTAAAACCCACGGCATCAATTGCCTCGGCACTGGCGATGACTCCGTCCCGCTGGAGGCTGGCCAACGCCTCATCAATCACTTCGGCATAGTCCGTGACGCGCTCGTAGCCTCCCTTGGCAATAACCTCGCCTCCAAACTCATCCATGCGGAAAAGCCGGAATTTGAAAGAGGTGGAGCCAAGATTGGCGACGAGAATGAGCATAGTGCTTGAGTTACCTGTGATCAGTGATCGGAAATCGGCAGAGACTCAAAGACAGAAAACACATGAAAAGAAATGGCAAATTTTCCTGCCTAACCCCTACCCTTGTTTTGCGTCTTCAAATCCAGTGTCTTTCAGGCGATCCATGGCCCGAGCTTCGACAGATCGTCGTGGGGGCGCGGGATGACTTGCACGGATGTGACGGTGCCGAGTTTCGAGGCGGCGGCGGCGGCGGCATCGAGGCCGGCCTTGACCGCTGCGACGTCGCCAGTGAAAAAGCCGGTGACCAGACCCGAGCCGATCTTGTCCCAGCCGCTCATCTTGATGTCCGCCGCTTTAAGGGCGGCGTCAGAGGCTTCGATGAGGGCGATGAATCCCTTGGTTTCGATAATGCCGATTGCTTGTTTGGCCATGATGGTGTGGAGTTGTATGTTAGATTGAGGTGGTGCCCGGCTCAGGCAAGGCCGAACTGACTGAGGAGTTCCGCATGCGGGCGGGCAATGACGTGCGAGGCAACGAGCTCGCCGACCCGGCCG
>JBAXCM010000739.1:0-1809 GCA_037141475.1 Verrucomicrobiota bacterium
TCTGTCCTCAACCGATTAACGCCATGATCCAAATTACTCTTCCAGACGGCTCAGTACGTGAGTTTTCGCAACCGGTGACGGTTGCCGACGTGGCGGCTTCGATTGGTGCCGGTCTGGCCAAGGCGGCGCTTGCCGGGAAGATGGACGGCAAGGTGGTTGATACCAGCTACCTGATCGATTCGAACCGTGCTCTGTCGATCATCACCGCCAAGGACACGGATGGTCTGGAGCTGATTCGCCATTCCTGCGCGCACTTGCTGGCGTACGCGGTGAAAGAACTATTTCCTGACGCGCAGGTCACGATTGGACCCGTGATAGAGCATGGATTTTTCTACGATTTTTCCTACAAGCGACCTTTCACAATGGAGGACCTGGCGGCCATCGAGAAGAAGATGACTGAGCTCGCCGGCAGGGATGAGGGGGTCACCCGAAGGGTATTGCCGCGCGATGAGGCAGTTGCGTACTTCAAGGGGTTGGGCGAGCACTACAAGGCAGAAATCATTGCCAGCATCCCGGCCAATGAAGATGTCTCTTTGTACCGCGAAGGCAAGTTCGAGGACCTGTGTCGTGGACCGCATGTGCCGAGCACCGGGAAGCTCAAGTTTTTCAAGTTGATGAAACTGGCCGGCGCGTACTGGCGCGGCGATCACCGCAACGAAATGTTGCAGCGCATCTATGGCACCGCCTGGGCCACCAAGGACGAGTTGCAGCAGCATCTGACGATGCTGGAGGAGGCCGAGAAGCGCGACCACCGCAAACTCGGGCGCGAGCTTGACCTCTTTCATATCGATGATCATGCCCCGGGCCTGGTGTTCTGGCACCCCAAGGGCTGGACTTTGTGGCAGGGTGTGGAGCAGTACATGCGCCAGGTCTATCGGGACAACGGCTACCTGGAGGTCAAAGGCCCCCAGATCATCGACAAGTCGCTCTGGGAAAAGACGGGGCACTGGGAAAAGTACCGCGAGAACATGTTCACGACGGAGTCTGAAAAGCGCGAATACGCCCTGAAGCCGATGAACTGCCCGGGACATATTCTGATCTTCAAGCAAGGCATCAAGAGTTACCGCGATCTGCCATTGCGCTTTGGCGAGTTTGGTCAGTGTCACCGCAACGAACCTTCTGGCGGATTGCACGGCATCATGCGGGTGCGTGGCTTCACACAGGACGACGGCCATATTTTCTGTACCGAAGACCAGATCCTGCAGGAATGCGCCAACTACACGGCCTTGTTGCAAAAGGTCTATGCCGATTTTGGCTTCAAGAACATCATTTACAAGATCGCGACGCGCCCCGACAAACGCATAGGCTCCGAGGAGAGTTGGGACAAGGCAGAGCACGCCCTGATGGAGAGCCTGCGCCTGTCGGGCTGCGAGTTTGAAATCACACCGGGCGAAGGGGCGTTCTACGGACCGAAGATTGAATACACGCTCAAGGATGCGCTGGGCCGTCAGTGGCAATGCGGCACCATGCAGGTAGACTTCTTCATGACCGAGCGCCTCGATGCAGAGTACGTGGGAGAGGATGGCGCCCGTTATCGACCGGTGATGTTGCACCGCGCCATCGTCGGCAGCCTGGAGCGATTCATCGGCATTTTGATTGAGGAGAGCGCTGGCGCGCTGCCGACCTGGCTGGCACCGGTGCAACTGGCGGTGCTCAATATTACCGACGCGCAGGCTGATTACTGTCGCGAAATTGTCGAAAAGTTGAAGAAAGTACTGCCAAATCAAGAGCTTAGGGCAGTGACAGATCTCCGCAACGAGAAAATTACGTATAAAATACGCGAGCATTCAATGCAGAAGCTGCCGTATA
>JBAXCM010000740.1:0-1807 GCA_037141475.1 Verrucomicrobiota bacterium
CCTTGGAATTGCTGGAAAACCTGCGCAGTCTGTTTGGCGAAAGTGCCCCGGAACGGCTCATTTTTCAATTCTTCCAGCAGCGCCAGGAGCGCTGGCAGGCACGCTTGGCCAAGGGCAAGTCGTTGGTGGAAAAGGCCACCTTGCTGACCAGTCTGTTGCAGCAGGATGGGTGTTTTTGCCGCTGCAAGTACGATCCCGAAAAGGGCGTTCGCATTGAGGCGTACCACCAGCCGCTGTTGCCCGTTTTTGCCAAATACCCGCGCGCCATCGGCATGGAAACCCGGATGTTCGAAGCCCTCCTCGGCTGTCGCGTGATCCGCCGTGAAATTCACTCCGGCCGCCACGGCCCGGCCCGCGTGGATTTTGAGGTGGCCACCCTCGGCGTCCTCTAAGCCGAAGAAGCCTCAGACATTCTGACCCTATGTGCGATTCCTCTCGTCAGAGATTCAAAGCTCTCAGCTATAATCCCTGAAATGCCTGAAGTACACAGTTCTTGATCTCGGAGGAAATTCATTTGGCACATTTTTCCAGGTTCGAATTTCCGGGCCAACGGCCCGTCCTATGAGAGCCTTGGGCAACGCCCAAGGTCGCGCGCCATGATGATGTTCGAAGCTCTGAAAGGCCGACCTATATGGCCTGTCCCGGTGTCTAAGGCCGCATGGAGCGGGCTTTCAGCCCTCAATAAATCGGTTTGATCGCTACCCAAGTCGATGCCCTGGGCTGGCATATTGCCGGGCCGTTGGCCCTGAAGAATGTCAGACCATTTTCCGGAATTGCGGGCCATTTCCCAGTCAATTTTAAGCCGGGGTCAGGAAGTCTGAAGTATGCGCTTGCGTACGATTTAGCAGCTTGAACAGTCGGGTGTCCTAACCAAAAACGCCCGTTGCACCTGAGACGGGCAGCGGGCGTTTGGGAAGGGGAGGGGGCCGATGGAGGGTTACTCGCCGAGGCCGAAGCGGACGAAGCGAGTGACACTCAGCGTATCTCCAAGTTCGGCACCCTTGGCGGCGAGGAGCTTGGCGACGGTGATATCAGGGTCCTTGACGAAGCCCTGCTCGAGGAAGCAGCTTTCGGAGAACCACTTGGCAAGTTTGCCGGGAAGGATCTTTTCGAGCATGGCTTCCGGCTTGCCTTCATTGATGAGCTGGGCGCGGAAGATTTCCTTTTCGTTATCGATGACGCTCTGCTGGATATCGTCGCGGGACAGTCCCTTGGGAGCGCAAGCAGCGATGTGCAGCGTCAAATCCTTGACGAGCTCCTTGAAGCCGGCGGTGGCCGCAGTGGGAGGCTGGGTGGTCCCCACTTCGATGAGCACACCCACCTTGCCACCCATGTGGATGTAGGATCCAATGACACCGTCAGGGGCGGCGTCATAGCGGACGTATTTGCGGAATTGGAGGTTTTCACCGACTTCTACGAACTTGGCCTTGAGGGTGTTCTCTAGGTCATACTCACCGAAATTCACGGCGAGAGCCGCAGCATGATCGGTAGCGGCGGCGGCCGCCAGAGTGTCGGCGATTTGGGCGACAAATGTCTGGAAACCTTCGTTCTTGGAAACAAAGTCCGTTTCGCAATTCACCTCTAGCAGGATACCCGAGTCGGCAAGCGAGTTGACGCGGGCGGCGATGATGCCTTCCTTGGCGGCGCGGTCGGCCTTGGCACCGGCCTTAGCGATGCCGCGTTCGCGCAGCAGTTTGATGGAGGCTTCGATGTCGCCGTTGGTTTCGGAGAGGACTTTTTTGCAGTCCATCATGCCGGCGTTGGTTTTATCGCGGAGTTCTTTGACAATGGCAGCGGTGATCATGGC
>JBAXCM010000741.1:0-1805 GCA_037141475.1 Verrucomicrobiota bacterium
GAAGAATGCTGATGAGGATGGTGGTGGGAGAGTCCATCTGCTTGGGTCGGTAGGGTTGCTCGTCTGCAGCTGTCTTAGCAGTGGCTTTACGCGCTTGGCGAGTTCAAACTATCACCTGTGGAAAGTTGCTCCTGAAGCGCAAGTCGGGATTTTGGAAGGGGGCCTAGGGCGTCTTGAAGGCAGGCTTCGCCCGAGCGCTGATGGTCGGTCACGCCCAGCAAGCGGGCCAGTTCGGCCTCGAAGTGGCGAAGCGCCCGCAGGCTGGCCCCGCTGTCTGTCACGTGATTCAGGGCGCGGCGCAAGAGGTCGTAGATGTCTGGTTCGGGATGTTCGGGTTGGAGGGCGAGTTCGAGGAGTTGGCCGAAGTAGGCAGCCAGCAGCGTCGAACTGTAATGCCGACGCAATCCCTCGCGCCACTCGTCGATGGCCACCTCGCGCAGGATATGCAGCTCGCCACGCCGGGCTCGCAGCAAGCTGATTTCACCCCCGAAAAACAAATCGAGCTTGCCCGCAAACGGGCTGCTTGGTCGGCGAGCCCCTTTGACCACCGATTTCACCAGACCATGATTCTGGGTGAACCAGTGGACGATGAGGCTGGTATCGGTCAGGCGTGTGAGCCGCATCAGTATGGCCCGAGTGGTTAGCACGGCCGGAGCATCACCACATCCGGGGGCTTTTGCCATGCAATTCGGATTCAGCGTTGCCCCCAGTGCTAGATTCCGACTACCTGACCCAGGCTTTGAATTGGCGGGGAAGTGGCCCGCAATTCCGGAAGATCGTCTGGCGCTCTTCAGGGGCAACGGCCGGCAATATACCAGGCCACCTCTGAACGGATCCTCTTCCTCTTGTCAGCTTTCAGTTCTAGGCATTTTTTGCATCTCTCTCTACTTGCATTATTTGAGCGCATCGCGGCACCAGGCAAGGGCCATCAGGGCGTAGCCGGTGCCGTAGGGACGGTGATAGTTATAGAGGGGATAGTCCCACCACGAACCGTCCTTTTCCTGATGAGAAAGGATGATGGCAGCGAGATGCTTGGCATAGACGGCGTGGTTAGCCTTGGGTAGCAGGCGCGCTGCTTCTGTGAAATAATAGATGCCGTAATAGTAGAAATACCCGGCGATGCGGAAGGGTGCCTCATGCGGCACCGGACGCTTGCGGCCATTGCTCAAGAACCCCTCGCGAGCTAAAAATCGGTCCGCCCACACGGTTAGCACCTGGTCGCTCACCGCAGCGTCGCCGAAGACCCGCAGGCAGGCGTTGCAGGCTTGAGAACGGCCGAGCGAACCAGCGGGGCGGTTGATATCGAGGCGCGGGCGGTAGCGGTGTTGGAACGAATAGGTGTAGGAAAAATCCGGGGTTCGCTGATAGTTGATTGAGGCGAGCGAGTGTTTCACAATCTTAGCGTCGAGGGTAAGACCCATGATGGTGCGGGCCTCGGCCATAGCTAACAGCACGGTGGCAGTGGTGAAGGACGTCGGCAGGCCGGAGGGCTTTTGGGTGGTGAGTCCATCAAATATATCCAGGTAGCCCCAGCCCCCGCTGACGTCCTCGTAACGGTTGACAAGGTCCACTTGTTGCTGCCCCAGACGGGCCCAGACGGCTTTCTTGGCAGCATCGGATTCGCGTTGATAGAGGCGGGTGATGGCACGCAAGCCATAGGCGTGGCCCCAGCAATTGTAGGTGCAGTCTTGGCTGGTGCGGCGCAGGTTGGGAAGCTCGGCGGCGGTCCAGACGGCAGCTCGTTCGATGGCGGCGGCGACTTCCGGGCGGGGATCGGCGGAATCGATGAGGCCGGCCAAGGCGGG
>JBAXCM010000742.1:0-1803 GCA_037141475.1 Verrucomicrobiota bacterium
CCCCCAAATCCCATGAAACACCCCGCCCTCTTGGCACTCAGTTTCGTCTGTCTCTTGCCGCTGCAAGCCACCAACGCGAATGGCGCTGGGGCGATCAAGCACAGCCTTCAGGATGTTTTTAAAGCCAAGGACAAGGATAGCGATGGATACCTTTCCTTGGAGGAATTCACTGACGGAGCCAAGGATTCTGCCAAAGCTGCGAGTGAATTCACCAAGAGGGACACCAATGGCGACGGCAAACTCTCTCTCGCCGAGTTCATGGCCAATGACGGCAAGGATGAGGCTCAACTCGAAGCCGAAAAACAGGCCCGCGCCGCTCAAAAAGCCAAGGCCCAAGCTGACGAACGGGCCAGAGCCGATGTTCGCATCAGGCTGGAGCAGAGGTCCAAGGCCGAGCAAAAGGCCAAAGCCGAACAAAAGGCGAAGGCCGAACAAAAGGCCAAGGCCGATGCGAAGGCCAAAGCAGACAAGTGGAATAAGAAGTCCTGAGCCGCTCGAATCCGCTCTGCGATTGGAGCGGCCTTCGGCGTGCATCGCCGCTAGCCCGACAGATATTCCTGCGCGGTTCCTGAGCTTGACCGCAATCTTAGGGAATTTCACTTGCCATGGCTGAATGGTCAGTTACCCTCCGGTTTCTAGCAGTTGCTAGAGCCTTTTGTCCATGCATTATTCCCCATTCATCCCATGTACCAGAAACTCATCGGCACATCCTCGCCCGGCTTATTCGTCATCCTCGTGGACCAATCCGGTTCGATGGTGGAACGTTACGACAATTCCACCAGAGCGGAGTTTGCAGCTCTGGCTGTGAACCGAACCATTTACGAGATCATTGCCAGTTGCCGCAAGGGCGAGAAGGTCGTTGATCGCTGTCACCTCACCGTCATCGGTTACGGTGAACGGACTGAGTTGATCCTCAGCGGATGCCCCTCGCAGATCGAGAATCCCCCGCACGGCACCATGAGTTTGATGCGCAAGGTGTCCGATGGAGCCGGCGGGTTGCTAGACGTCGAAATGAAGCTGGGTGTCTGGGTGCAGCCCAAGGCAGGCAACGGCACGCCCATGGAAGCTGCCTTGGGCCTTGCCGCCGACTTGGTCGAGGCTTGGACCCGCGATAACCCCGACAACTTCCCACCCGTCGTGATCAATATCTCCGATGGCGAGCCCCAAGATGCAGCGGCCACTCGTGCCGCAGCCCAGCGTCTGGCCAGTTATGGCACCAGCGACGGACGCGTGCTCATCTACAACTGCCACATCGGTACGGGTGGCACTGAGATCAGGCTGCCTTCCAACAACAATGGTTTGCCAGACGCCAACGCACGCTTGCTTTATGATATTTCAAGCGTCATCCCTGATTCATTGCTGCCCTTGGCCCAGCAGGCCGGTCTCTCCCCGCAGCCCGGCGCACGCGGCCTGATGGTCAATGCCTCCCCCGAGGCGCTGACCAAGCTGCTGGTCTTCGGATCGGGTTCCATGAAACGCTAACATCGTGCTGACGTCTATGTTCACGGTCCAGACGTTTCTCACATCCAAGGAAGGCGAGTCGCGCGAGGATTGCGAAGACAGCATTCATCCCGTGCCGGGCAGTGCTGTGGGCGATGGATCCGCTGGCGCATTCGCGATTGCCGATGGGGTGACGACCTCGTTCTTCGGTGGGTTGTGGGCACGCATGCTCACCGACCGCTTTGCCGAGTGTCCGGCAGCGGTTTTCGAGCAGCCCTGGCCGGATTGGCTATTGCGCTCGCAGGAGCAATGGCAGGCCGCTGTGCGCGAGCGGGCTGCCGCTGAGACGGCCAACTTCTACAT
>JBAXCM010000743.1:0-1780 GCA_037141475.1 Verrucomicrobiota bacterium
AATGTTAATCTAACTTCTTCCCCAATTTCCGGCAGCACACTCATCGCGATAATCTCGACTCGAGGCACCAGTACTGGCAGGGTCTCCGGAGTCACCCAAGCAGGCACCATCTGGTCACGCGCCACCCAAGCCACCAATTCCAGTGGTGCAACCACGGAAATTTGGTACACCTCGAATGTTCCCGCCGGTATCGGCACACAGATCACGATCAACCAAGCATCGTTGCGCTCGGCCGCCGTGATTATGGAATACAGAGGCATACTAGCGGGAAGTGCGCTGGATCAAACTAGCACATCCATCGGCAGCAGCACCGCTGCGGTCACCGGCACCAGCGCCACCACCACACAGGCCAATGAGTTGTGGATGGGTGGAATCGGCATCGCAGATGGCAGAAGGACCTTAAATTCACCCTACGGCAACTCATTTACCGTGGTCGCTTCACCTAAGTCAGGCACCACCTCCTCCGATGCGATGATCTATGCTCTGGAGAAAATCGTCAGCACCACCGGTACCGCCGGCTCCGGCGGCACAATCAGCACCTCGGATGCATGGGCCGGGGCAATCACCACCTTCAAAGCCGCGTCCACCAATACCTTGGCGCTAACAGGATCGGCGGCACTTAACTACACCCTCGTCGGCTTGACCGGGGCGGTACAGATCACACCCAAGGCGCTGACCGTGACGGCGGTGAGCACGACCAAGACCTACGATGGCACATGCGCCGCCGCCGGCACCCCGACGTACACGCCGCCTCTGCTTGTTGGTGACACGGCCACCATCCTATCACAGGTGTTCCAAACCCCCGACGCAGGCACCGCCAACAAGGTGATAGTTCCTAGCATCGTCATCGACGACGGCAACGGTGGAGCCAACTATTCGGTGACACTCGCTGACTGCATGACCGGCAGCATTGAGAGGGCATTGGCCACCGTCACTCTAGGCAATCTGGCACAAACCTACGACGGCTCGCCGAAAGCAGCCTCAGCCACCACCAATCCAAGCGGCAAACCGGTCAGCCTTACTTACGATGGTTCTAGTACACCTCCCATGGAAGTCGGCAGCTATCTGGTGCTCGCCACGATCACTGATCCCAATTTCTCCGGCACAGCCACAGGAACCCTGACCATCGCCCCGGAGCCCATCGTCGCATGGAGGAGTGCTCATTTCACCGCCGCAGAGATCAGCGCCGGGCTCGCCTCTGACAATATCGATGCCGACGGCGATGGACTCACGAACCTAACCGAATACACACTCGGCACCGATCCACGGAGCTTCAGCCCGCAACCGCTTACCATCTCGGCGACCGCAGCCAACGAGTTCACGCTCAGTTTCGTCGCTCTCTGCGCAACTGGCGACGGATATACGGGTCTCACACGCAGATACACCGTGGAGAGCAGTGCCGACCCGATCTCTCCCACCTCATGGCAACCCATTGCTGGCTACACTGACATAGTCGGTAACGACCAGACGGTTGGTTTCACTCAGCCCGCCACCGAAGCTAGAAGATTCTATCGGCTCAACGTGCACGTCGAATAGTACCGGTCCCCTCAGTTCATCTTGCCGGCTCCTCAGTCCTTGCAGTACCCTGAAAAACGCTGGTTCGAATCAAGCTTGTCAGACTCTTACGCGCAAATCCCTGGCACTCCACAGCAGCCCCTTCGCGCCGCTGCCACTGCCCCGCATTGCCCGCGCTCCATCTTTGCGCTTGGCGCTGAATCGCTCCCAGGCCCGGGCAAACGCCTCGTTCACAAACTCCTTGCTCCCAATCACCGCCCCATCC
>JBAXCM010000744.1:0-1777 GCA_037141475.1 Verrucomicrobiota bacterium
CTCTATGAGCCATTCAAGGACCTGCGGGGCACTCTGCGTGTGCTGGCCGTGGACGGCTCCACCTTGAAGCTGGCGATATGCTTCAAGCTCAATGGCAGACCCCGCCTCGCCCGCAACGGGGAGAGTGGATGGATCAGCTCCGATCCTCGATTCCTTAATGCCACCCTGACGGCCAAACCGGAATTGCTGGGGCATGAGGTGGTGCTTAAACTTGAGGCGATTGAGGTGACCGGCGCCAAGGTGCCCGTCGAGTTTATGGAGCAGATGTCGCCCTATCGGATCACTGAGCGCTATCTCGGCGACGCCCTGCTCGGGCCGGCCATGAGCAAGCTCACGGCGGTGGCAGTGGTGGATGGCGCGTTGGTGCTGCGGCGCAAGCCGGGCCAGGTACCCGTTGACCGGATCAGCGCGGGGCAGGTGGACTTTGCGAGTTCGCGACTCTTCATCGTGTTAGGAGTTGTCGCCTGTGGCTTCCTGCTCTTTGTCGGAATTTTGATCTTCGTTCGGGCCAGGGCAAAAGGCGGCCTAAACCCGAGTTAGATTGGGGCCCAGCTGACTTGTGACATGTTCCGGCACAAATCCCGGCAGCTGCGGCGCTTTGACGAAACACATGATGAAACTCAACTCCGGCTCTCTCATTGCAGGCATGGCCCTGACTTCCTGGCTGGTAGCGGTGGCCGCGCCCGACGCCGCCGCACCCGCCGACCCCAAGGACACACCCTCTCCAGCTTTGCAAAAGGAGCAGGAAACGCTCGGTGCCGAAAACAAGCTGCAAGCTGAGCGGCTCACCAAGGAAACCAACGCCATGCGGGCCGAAATCACCCGCCTCAAGATGGATCGCGAGTTGATCACTGAAAAACTGGCACTGGAAGCCGCCAAGCGCCAGGAATTGGCGAAGGACGAAATTGCCAAGCTGGAGGCTGAGAAGGAAAAGCTGGCCCGCGAAGGTGAACTGGCGAAGGTGCGCGCTGAGAAGCTCACCAATGATCTCAAGAGTGTGCAAATGACCTCCGCGCTGGAGGTGAGTCGTTTGCAAAATGACATTGCACTCATCGAGGTGAAGGAGAAACGCGGGCAGTTTGCCGACTCCAAGCCGGTTTATTTGCAAAACCCGCTCAAGCCGGACGGCACGCTCGTCGTATCGGACCGCCGGATTAGTCTCAATGGGATGATCACCTCGGCCACGGCTGATTCGATCACCGACCGCATCGATTACTGGAACAACAAGGATCGGAAATTGCCGATTTTCATCGTCATCGACGATTGCCCAGGCGGCTCGGTGATGGCCGGCTATCGCATCCTCAAAGCAATGGAATCCAGTGCCGCACCCATTCACGTGCTGGTCAAATCGTTTGCCGCGTCGATGGCCGCCTGCATCACCACCTTGGCGCATGAATCTTACGCCTATCCGAATGCAATCATTTTGCACCATCAGATCAGTTCGCAGATTGTCGGTGCCCGCCTCAATCTCACCCAGCAACGGGAATTCTTCGAGGAAAGCAACCGCTGGTGGGAGCGGTTGGCCGCTCCTATCGCGGTAAAAATGGGCATCAGCACCGACGAATGGATTAAGCGGATGTACGCCCATTCCTCCAGCGGGGATTGGAGTGAGTTTGGCGATAAGGCCAAAGAGCTCAAATGGGTCAACCACATCATCAACGGCGTCGAGGAAACCTCCCTCACCAAGGACCCGGATGCCAAACCCTCGCCCCCAATCCCTCCCGTCAAGGTCGGCATGACCGAGGAAGTGGATGCAGAGGGACGCACCTTCGTCTGG
>JBAXCM010000745.1:0-1771 GCA_037141475.1 Verrucomicrobiota bacterium
CAGCAAAACCCTGCGAAGAACCTTAATGTATTCCGCTGTCTTCCTATCCACGGTAACGGAAGGACTTCGATTTTGCCACCAGGAAGTGCCGGTAAGTTTTTCGACCGAAGCGACCTCGTTGGCCGCAAAATTCTGTTTTGTCGCGTGGGCCGAGATGACGCCAGTGAGGGTGTCCGTGCCGCTCGCAGTCAATCCTTCTTGACACCAATCGCCCGATGATACCGGCACAGCAGTAGCCTGACGAGGGAAGCGGCGCAAGCGATTGTTCTGCACGAGTTTCTTGAGTATCTCTTTGCATAGGCGATGCAGGCTTCCGGAGTTCTGCAGGCAATACTGACTCCACCCTCCGTCGCACAAGTCCCTTACCAATGCCTCTTGTAGCAATGGTTCTTTCAAATGAGGCAGGCACATTTCGATAAATGCCGGATTCGAATAGGCCGCCTGATCAAAAATGTCCGGCACGAGTGCATATTCGTCAAGCATCGCCCAATTGCTCCCGCAAGCCTTCTTCGAAGAATCCACCCGGCCAGGATTTGACCAATTCACCGAGCTCATTGAGTGGCATTTCACGCACAATGCTGCGGGTTCCATCTGGCTCCACGTACAAAACTGAGACATCAGCAGGAGTAAGCTTTGGCAGCCCAGTTTCTTTTTGCTGATGGCTCTCCCGCATCCGCCGCATCAACCGCAGAATCAAATGCTCGCTGTGTGTTTCAAGGATGAAAGTGTTCTGGCGATCCCCAAGTGCCGCCTCGATGAATACATCGCCCAACTCGGCCTGCAGCGCGGGATGGAGGTGGATTTCTGGTTGCTCCATCGCCAGCAATTTGTTTTGCGAGCCGTAGGCCAGTACCAGCACGGGCAACACTTGCGAGATACCAATGCCCACATCGCGGTGGGTAACGACGGTATTGGTGCGCTGGTCGATCAGCACCAATTCTCGGATTCGATCAGCGTCTGATTTTCCGATGGCGTCAACTATTGCCGTGGCTGATCGTTCGGGATCTGATATCGCTCCACGCACGTCAAGCAAGTGGTCCATTGCGTTCTGAGGCAATAGAGGGGAGTCATCCGAGGACTTTGTAATTTGCACCCAATCTCTTTCGTGAGTGAGCCCCTCAATACATGCAAAACCATCTTCCGAAAGTACCTGTGCCACTGGCTCATCAATTTGATCCAGTGCCACCAGGGATCGCACTACCAATTTATACGGCGTTTTCAGTTTGCTTGAGCCCAGCCAGCCATTCACAGCCTCCCGCACGCTGTCGTTGCGGCGCACCACATCCCACGCATAGCCGCCACCGGCGTACCAGTTGGAATCTTCGTGCTCGGCAAATGCGAGGTGACGGGGCGGGAATGAACGCAGGGGGCCAAGGTAATGCAGGCGCTTCAACTCATCGGCCAGAGCGTCCGCGAGCCCTTTGACCAGATCCGCCAAAGTGCGCGGCAGGTAGAAACGCACGGCCTGAGCGATGTCTTCCTTGCGATTACCTTTGCTAACCGGGAACAGCATGCTCACCGGCGAAAGCTCCACACCTTCACTCTTGGGTAGTTCCACCGCCGTCGGAAAAAACTGTTCGACGCGTACCTGCAACTCGGGCAGCAGGCTGGCGATGGCCTCGTTGGCACCGTCAAAATCTTCCGCGCGCATTTCTTCCGAGGTGGTAGCCGATTCGACAATGGCCTTGAGCACTTGGCGGAAGACGGGGTGATCGCTCGCCAGCCGATCCAGACGCAGTGTGCTGCCGTGGCTGTCGGCACGGCAGCACAC
>JBAXCM010000746.1:0-1767 GCA_037141475.1 Verrucomicrobiota bacterium
TCTCGGCACCTGCCTGCGGCAGCACGAGACGCGCCGGAACACCCCCCGAAGGCTCGCCTGTCAACATCACGCCCGGCAGTGTTGATAGGCGCTCCATGTAATCCCTCGCGTTGGCCAACCGGCCCGCAGTGTACGTGCCCAAATGCCGTAGCTTCACCCGCAACAACGCACATTGGAGGGCGTCCATCCGAAAATTTGCCCCCACCGTCGCATGAAAATATCGCGGATGCATGCCGTGGTTGCGGATCCGCCGAAGGAGTTCCGCCATCTCAGCGTCGTCGGTGGTCACCAGCCCGCCATCACCAAATCCTCCGAGGTTCTTCGACGGAAAAAAGCTAAAGCAGCCCATCCCCCCGAGCGTGCCGCAACCGCGAGAGCGGTGCGTCGCTCCGATCGATTGGGCCACGTCCTCGATGACATGCAGGTTGTGTTGCGCTGCAAACGCGCCGATCTCAACCATCTCCGCCGCTTGGCCAAACAAATGCACCGGCACAATCGCCTTGGTCCGCGCCGTCAGACGGGCAGCCGCAGAGCCGACGTCCATATTGAAACTCTCCGGACTAACATCGCAAAATACCGGCGTCGCCCCAGTCCGGGCGATGCATCCGGCTGTGGCAAAAAACGTGAATGCCGGACACAGGACCTCATCCCCAGGCCCGATGCCCAGCGCCATAAACGCCGCCAGCAATGCGTCGGTCCCAGAAGACATGGACACCGCATGCGCCGCTCCAATGAACGCCGCACACTCGCCTTCAAACGCCTCCACTTCCTCCCCCAGAATGAAGCGGCCCGAGCGCAGCACTCGGGTGAAAGAAGCAGTTAGATCCGACTCCAGCGAGTGGTTCTGGGCATTGACGTCAAGCAGTGGGACTGGCATGGGCTGATGATTTTGTTAGTCTAAAATACTGGGGCATCGGCTGCCGTAGCGGCGCAGGAGTTTGTCGGCCTCGGCGAGGGCCATACCGACCACTTGGTCCATGTTATAATAGCGGTATGTGGCGAGGCGTCCCACGAAGCTGACATTTTCCACGGCAGCTGCCTGTTGGGCATAGCGCTGGTACGCGGCTTGGGCGTCGGGTGCAGGAATCGGATAGTAAGGTTCCTCGCCCCGCTGCCACTCCTTGGGGTATTCCCGCACGATCGTCGTGGCCTCCACCTGCTGGCCGGTCGCATGCTTGATCTCAACGATGCGGGTGAAGGGCACCACGAGTTCCGGATAATTCACCTGCATCGCCGGTTGCCAAAACCCGGACTTGCCCGCAATCGAAGCCCGTCCTTCCAGTTGTTTGCCAGTAAAGGATTCCGCCTCAAACCGCAACGAGCGGTACGGCAATGGCCCAAACCGATAATCAAAAAATTCGTCAACCGCACCGCTGAACACCAGATGCCGACAGCGCCAGCGCCGGCGTGCTTCCGCAAATTCCACCCCCAAGTGCACTTCCACTCCGGCCGAGGCCCCTAGCATGTTCCCGAAGAGCGTGCTGTACCCGCACTTCGGCAGCGCTTGAAAATTCTCTGTTAGATAGCGTTCATCGCGGTTAATTCGCAGCGGGATGCGCCCACACACCGATGCATCCAGATCGCGCGGATGCCGCTGCCATTGCTTGAGCGTGTAGCCCTCAAAAAACAATTCGTAAAGGTCGCGGCCAACCTGGGAAATAACGACCTCTTCCGAATTGCGGGCATCCCCGTCACGCACCCGAACCGATTCGAGCCAAGCGGCAAATTCCTCCGAGTTTGAGGAGCGTCCCTGGTACTGCTCAAACG
>JBAXCM010000747.1:0-1766 GCA_037141475.1 Verrucomicrobiota bacterium
GAGGGCCGATGGCATTGATGTGCTCATTTTTGATCATCATGAACCCGGTGCCGCAGGGCGCCCGGATTGTTGCGCGCTGGTCAACCCGAAATGCGGCACAGCTTTCACCTACCTCTGCGCTGCCGGCGTCACATTCAAGCTGGGCCATGCCTTGCTCAAGACGCGCCCGGCCGATCTCGATTTGAAACAACTGATTGATTTGGTGGCGGTGGCCACCATTTCAGATATTGTGCCGATGATTGGTGAGAACCGGCTGATGGTCCGCCATGGCCTCAAACAATTGTCCCACACCATCAACCCCGGCCTGCGAGCCCTCCAGGAAGTCACCGGAATGCACGGAGAGGCCAGCTCCATGGACGTCGGATTCCGGATTGGCCCGCGCCTCAATGCAGCCGGCCGGATGGATGCCCCCGAGGTCGCCCTCGCCACCCTCACTGCCGAGACCAGCACCGAGGCGCTAGCCCTCGCGCAACAGCTCGATGCCTACAACCGCCAACGCCAGCAATATGAGGGACTCATCCGCGAACAGGCGGTAGAACTCCTAACGAGTTTTGATCCCTCAATCGATCCGGTCATCGTGTTAGGTTCACGGCAATGGCATCACGGGGTGGTGGGCATTGTGGCCTCCCGATTGATGCGCCAATACCACAAGCCGACGTTTGTGGTTGCCATTGATGCGGAAGGGCTTGGGAAAGGGTCGGGTCGCAGCATCGAGGGGGTATCATTGGTGGAGGCGATTCGAGCTTGCGGTGAGGATTTGGAGGCGGGCGGCGGCCACGCGATGGCGGCGGGGTTGTCAATTCGGGAGGAGAAGATTGATAGTTTTCGCGAGCATTTTGGGGCGTATGTGCTGGCCAACACGAGCGATGAGCAGCGCCAACCGACGCTAAAATACGATGCCGAGATCAGCTTCGATCAGCTATCGCTGGAATTTTTAGCCAGCTATGAATTGCTTCAACCCTTCGGCAATAGTAACCCGCAGCCCATTTTTGTCACTCGGAAAGTGGAATTGAGCCGACGGCCGTTGCACATGAAGAACCAGCATCTGCGGCTCTTATTGCGGCAAGGCATCAACGAACAGGACGCGGTTTATTTCGGTGGTGGAGAATCCCCGCTGCCCGATCCGCCGTGGGATATTGCGTTTTCGATTGATCGCAACACGTACCGTGGGCGCACCACGTTGCAACTGGTGATTCAAGATGTGAAGTGCGCGGTGGCGGATGAAACAATTCCTTGAATTTACGATTCCCAAGCGGCCGCCGAGCGGTTTGAATGCCCTCCGCAGACCCTATGAGCCTCCCTTCCTTCCGCATTGCCCTTGGTGCCGATCACGGTGCCGTTGACCTGAAAAATGCCGTTGCTGCGCATCTCGCCGCGGCCGGCCATCACCTCCAAGACTTTGGCACACATGGCCATGAGGCCGTCGATTACGCCGATTACGCCAATTTGGTGGCCCGGGCGGTGGCCGATGGCACATCTGACTTTGGAATCCTTGCTTGCACAACCGCCGCTGGCATGTGCATCGCCGCCAACCGCCACCGCGACGTGCGGGCCGCTGCCGCTCGCTCGCCCGAGGAAGCCGTCACCATCCGCCAGCACAATGATGCCAACATCCTCTGCCTCGCCGGTAAATTTTCCGACGAGCCCACCGCCATCGCCATGGCAGACGCCTTCCTCGCCACCGCCTTCGTCGGCGGACGCCACGTCCAGCGGGTGTGCAAGGCGTCCGGCAGCCGGATCGCCGAGGTCGATGCGCCCATCGCCGC
>JBAXCM010000748.1:0-1757 GCA_037141475.1 Verrucomicrobiota bacterium
GCCAACAACCAGGCGAGGTTATTGAGGGCGGGGATGAAGGCCGGCTGCAATCGCAACGCTTCGCGGTAGTGCGCAATCGCCTCCGCAGTCCGGCCCAGTTTCCGGCAACTGATCGCGAGGTTGTTCTGTGCGGCGGCGTTGTCGGGTCGCAGACGCACGGCATCCTCAAACTGTCGCACAGCTTCTTCATGTTTGCCTTGCTGGGCCAGCACGTTTCCGAGGTTATTGTGCGCTCCCGCGTCCTCGGGATGGAGTCGAAGCACTCGTGCAAAGGCCTGCCCGGCTTCCTCCAGCCGCCCCTGGCGACCGCGGATGATCCCCAGTTGGAGCCGCGCGGCGGCATGGTCGGGCTGGACCTCGAGCACATGGTCGAATTGCTCCGCGGCTTCAGCCAGCTTGCCCTGGTCCATAAGCGCTGTGCCCAGGCCGCAACGCGCGGCGTCCAGGTCCGGTCGCAATGCCACCGCCGCCTCGAAACTCCGCACCGCCTCTGCTGCGTTGCCTTGTTTGAGCAGTGCCCGGGCATAATTGGCGAGCGCGATGTAATTTGCCGGCGTCACCTGCAGTGCGTGCCCGAAAAGTTGTTCGCTGTCTTTCCAATAACCGACCTCCTGACGCGACGCCGCCGCGCACGTCACCAGCACCAGGCTCGACGCCACCGCCAAAGACGCCTGGGGCAGCCGCCAGCGGGTCGTGGCGGGCGAGACACCAACCGCCGCCACCACGCCCCAGGCCACCATCACGAACAAGCCTATGAGCGGCAAGTAGGTGTAACGGTCCGCCATAAGCTGCATGCCTACCTGCACCAAACCGATTACTGGCACCAGCATCCCCACAAACCAAAACCAGCCTACTGCCAGGCAGGGCTGGCGTCGGATGCGACACACGACCCAAGCCGTGACGGCGATCAGCACCGCGCCTGAGGTGATCAGGGTGCCCACTGGCACCGTGCCTCCTATCGGATACAGCACCGCCAAATCGACTGGCCAGAACGTCTTGCGCAGATAGCCCCCATAAGCAGCGAGGGCGTTAGCCAGACGTTGGGGCAAGGAAACGACCCCCATGGGCACCACCGCCCCGCCTCCCGTCTGCGCCCATAACGTCACGGCGCACGAGCCGGCAGACAAGGCAAAGAAGGGGAGCTTTTCCAGGAAAAGGGGAAGAAGAGTATTGAGTGTTGAGTGTCGAGTGTCGAGTTCAAAGCGGCGGAGGGGCCAATAGTCGAGGAGCAGGAGGACAAACGGCACCGTCACCAACATCGGCTTGCTCATCAGGCCCAAAGCGAAGAGGACCAGCGCCAGGACGTAATAAAATGAGCGTGGAGGATAGCCGAGAGCGTGAAACGTGAAACGTGAGGCGTGTGGTGTGTTGCTCGCCGCGGGATTTTCGTCACTCGCCGCCTCCTTGCCGGCTTTAGACTTCTCGACGTATTTCGCATAGGCCCCCAGCGTGAGCATGAAAAAGAACGCGCTCAGTACATCTTTGCGTTCAGCGACCCAGGCCACCGACTGCACGTGCAACGGGTGCAGCGCAAACAGGGCCGCAACCAGCGCCGAGCGCCACAGGGCACCCGTCATGCCGCGCAAGACGAGAAACAGCAGCACCGTATTAGCGGTATGCAGCAGCACGCTGGTCAGGTGATGCCAACCGGGTCGGAGACCGAACCATTGGCAATCCAGCATGTGAGAAATCCACGTCAGCGGATGCCACAGACCGAGGTTTAACGTGGTCAAAGCCCAGCCCGCGCTCTGCCAGGT
>JBAXCM010000749.1:0-1754 GCA_037141475.1 Verrucomicrobiota bacterium
CTTTGGATCCCGCCGCAACCTGCCAGCCTTGATCTATGGTCTGCTGGAGGTGGCGTCGTTGCTGGCTCTCTACTGGACCCCTCCCGGTCACCCGTTCCTCGACTCTGCCGCTCTGGCCGGGTTCGGCTTGGGGATGGGGGGGTTGTTGGTTTATTTTGGCGGCCTGATGGCCATCGACCTGGTTTCACGACGGGCCGCGGGGGCGGCGATGGGGCTGGTCGGCCTGTTCAGCTATTTGGTGGCAGGAATTCAGGACACCCTCAGTGGCTACCTGCTCGATGCGTCGAAGGTGGTGGTCAACGGGACAACCACGTATTCCTTTCGCCTGGTGTTTGCCGTTTGGATCTCCGCCTTGGCGCTCTCGACCATGCTGGGCGCCTCTTTGTGGTTCTTTGGCCGCTCACGGCCTCAGCATTGATATGAAAATCGTGTTTGTCGGACATGTTTGTGTGGATAAGAATGTTGTGCGCGGAGAAACCGAGACGCTCTACGGTGGCGGGGTTGTCCACGGCGCCGTCACCGCCCAGCGGCTCGGCGCCGAGGCTGCGGTGCTCACCAAATGCGCCGAGCCTGATCGCCCCAACTTCCACCTCATGAGCGACATCGGGGCACAGGTGATTTTCCTTCCCACCCCGACCAGCACCTCCATTCGCAATGTTTACCCGTCTGATAACCCTGATGACCGCGAGAGTTCCCTGATTTCGCGGGCAACGCCGTTCGGTGAAGCGGACCTGGATATGATCACCGGGCTTAACGCCGACGTGGTGCATGTGAATCCACTCTGGTTTGGCGAGTTCCCGCCCCCGCTGCTTGCCGCCTTGCGGCCTCGCGTCGCAATGCTCTGCGCCGATGCCCAGGGCTTCCTGCGCGTCGCCGGGCCGGACGGCCGCATGGCGCATCGGGATTTTGCCGGAAAACAGGAAGCACTAGCATTGTTGGACCTTTTCAAGGTGGACTC
Organism: Verrucomicrobiota bacterium; assembly: GCA_037141475.1. Classification (GTDB taxonomy): domain Bacteria; phylum Verrucomicrobiota; class Verrucomicrobiia; order Verrucomicrobiales; family Akkermansiaceae; genus Luteolibacter. The sequence goes on from JBAXCM010000749.1 coordinate 959, forward strand.
GAATGAGGCGTTTTTGCTGACCGGCGAGGAGCAGCCTCAAAAAGCCACCCGCGCGGTCCACGCGCTCGGACCGAGAATGGTCTTGCTCACCCATCGTGATGGCGTCTGCGTTTTTGATGGCAGCGCCTTCCACGAAAGCGCTTTCAGCGGATTCACTCTCGAAGGGCGGACGGGTCGAGGAGACACCTGCACGGCTTCCTTCCTGATTGCGCGCGGGCGCGGGATGGACCTCGCCAATGCCGCGGCGTTCGCCGCCGTGGTTACCTCCCGCAAAATGCAGTACCGCGGCCCCTTTCGCGGATGACGGACGGCTGATTTTCCCAATCCTGAAAGGATTAGATCACTCAGCCCGGGGTTGCTCGCGGAGAGCTGCCCCGGGTGGGCGATGTCGCTAAGAGAAATGTTACCACCTCTGCTCACTTAAAGTGAGCCACCTTCCGCGCGAGAAGCGGGTCGCCAACGTCAAGGGTACATTGTGGTGTTCATGCGCATGAACTTATCGTTAACGTTCAATACCTGGCTCCGACCAGCCCGTCCGAGACACCACAACCTGTAGGGGGCAATTACGACTTGGAAAGGAAAGAAGCCGCCCATCGGGTGGCTCACTTTAAGTGAGCAGAGGTGGTCTGATTCTCGTGAGCGCCATCGGGGCGATTTCGCCCACTCCCTGGCTGGTTCAAACTGCCAACCGCCTCCGTTGCATCTCCATTGCATCTCCGTTGCATCTCCATTGCACCTCCGTTGCACCTCCATTGCACCTCCATTGCACCTCCGTTGCACCTCCGTTGCACCTCCG
>JBAXCM010000750.1:0-1748 GCA_037141475.1 Verrucomicrobiota bacterium
GACACCACGACGTCCATGGGGCGCCTCTTCTTCAACATCATCGGCTCCTTTGCCGTATTTGCCCACCTACCCCCGCATAGTGACAGCTCTTGGGCAGCCGGAAGCAACTTCGCCGTCCGCCGCGGCTGTCTGAGCGGTGGGTGAGGCTGCGTGGAATGGATGGTTCTGGCTGGCTGAGAGAGGCGCGACTATCCGGTGGCGAACAGGGTCTCACCGTCGAGGGTCCTGCGGATGGCTTCGAAGGCCGAGATACCTTGTCGGCGTCCAGTTTCGATCACTGATCGCACGTCGGCGAAGAAATCCGGCCCCCAGTCGGAGCGAAAGCAATTGATGACCTTGAGGAGGACTTTTGAAAACCGCAGGCTCTGTTCGGAGCTGTTATTGGTGGCCGGGACCACGCGGTTGGTGACGAACACGAAGAAGTGGGGACGGAATGTCATGCACTGCCGGCGCAGCGCCACTCCGGCTTTGACGGCCGGCACCAATTTCAGGGCGGCGTCGAGGCGACGGTCCAACTCGGCACGGTACTGCTTGAGGGTGCTGTCCGCGAGGTTCGGACGCCGATGACCGATGCCGACGGCATCCTGCAGGATTTTTTTGACCACCGGTGCGAACACGGTGTCGCCGCTCTCGATGGCAAACTCGACATCTCGGATTTGGTGAGAGAGGCAAACCTGCCAGTCCACCTTGTACCAACCCTTCTGCGAGCCAAGCCGATCCGATACCCAGAAGTCCGGGCGAAAATCACCCAGAAACTCGGCGGGCACGTTCTTTTTGCGCGACGGTCGAATCAGGTGGATGCAGGCTTCACTGTTCTGGAACACCCACTGCCACCAGTTTCTTTTGTTGACCCTGACCGTGGTCTCGTCGCTCCCCAAGATGGTCGTCCTGAAAAGACGAGCCTTAATCCCGACCACCTGTTTGGCGAAGGCGGGCATCGACCTTTGAAACATATTGCCGATCGCGCCCTCGCTGATCTCCAGACCAAAGACCTCCCTGAACAGTGCGGCGAGACGCTCGAAACTGATCGCTTGGTTGTGGTGGAAGGCAACGGCCAGACTCACCACCGACGACCCGAATGGCGATCCCGGTTCCAGCCCCTTGGGTACCGGCGCCAGGAACTTTTCCCGGCAGCACGGGCAGACGCCCCCATGGCGCTCAACCCGCGTTACCACCGGCTTGATCGGCGGAATCTCAATCCTGTCGTAGACCTGTTGCAGCGACTGGTCGTCCGCTGTTACCGCTGCCGCGCAATGCGGACAGGCCGTGGCGATAGCTTCATGGGTTTGGTCCGGCGTTTCGCACAGCGTTCGGCCTACCCCGGGATGCGACGCCTTGGTCCGCTTCTTCCGCTCTTCGCCAACCGGACGGTTGGCCTTCTGACCACGCGACGGCGGGACGCTGGAGTTGTCAGGCGTCTTGGCTGGTCGGTTAAGTTTCGCTTCCAGCTCCGCAACCCGCGCCTTGAGCTTCCCATTCTCGGCGGCAAGTTCACCGTTCTCGCCCAACAGACCCTGAACGGCAGCCCACAGTTCCGACGGAAGGGCGTCGGAGCACAATGTGCTGAATGCGGAGGGCGGCGCCAGATGACTCATGACTCTTTGAATCGAGTCGGCGAGGCCGAGTCAAGCCGCATGTTCAGCCCATAGCGTATCCGAGGGGGAATGCCCCGCTAGGGGTAGGTGGGCAAATACTTATGAAGAGTTCCAAGAGCTATATCACCTCAGGTGGTCACAAGAAGAAAGCTA
>JBAXCM010000751.1:0-1709 GCA_037141475.1 Verrucomicrobiota bacterium
GGTGGACTTTAACGTTTTGGGCGATGGCGGCCTCGAAGGCAGCGCCGTCGTGGCGGGGTTCGGTGCTCATCCATTCCTCGATGGAGGTGGATGACACGTTGCGGGCACCGTGGGCGATGGCGGCTTTCAGATTGGGTAACAACTGGGCGACGACGGCATCTTCGTCCGCTGGATTCATCGGATTGACGCCGCCGACCATCAAAATGAAGTCCACTTCAAGGTCGAGCGCTTTGAGGCCCGCAATGAGCTCATCGACTTGTTCCGGATCCGTGCCCGGAAAAAACGAAATTTGGACGCAATTGGGCTTGACCGGTGAAATGGCGCAAAGCTCCCTCATTCCGGCGACAACCTTGATTTCGCCCGAGGCATCGCGTGGATATTGGCCGGATTCAGGCACCAAGGCGCCGACAAAGCGCAGGTGGGTGGGAACGACGCCGAGGCGGATGTTAGGTATGAGGGGGATGTTCATGGGGTTTTATGGGTTGGTTTGTTGTATGGCTTAGTTTTGTTTAGAAAACGCCGCTGAGTTTGCGGCCGGTCCAGAAGATGGCGAGGAGTGAGATGAGGGCGGTGAGGACGCGCCAGTCGCTCCAGAGTTGGATACGATTTTCGAGGGGGCGCGGTTCGGGGAGGGTCTCGATTTCCTTGACCAGGGCGAGGAGTTGGCTGGGTTGAATGACCCTGCCTTTCGAGATTTTGGCCATTTCTTCGAGGACCTCGGGACGCGCCGGTTGGCCGGTCTTTTCAATCTCCACTCCTTGTGCAAAAATCGTCGTTTCCACCGGTTTGTCTTCGTTGCCGGCCACCGCAGCTCGCAGCTTCCACGCCCCGGGCAGGTCCACTTTGAAGCGGCCGGAGTAGGCACCCCAAGCACTGTCGTTTTTCTGCAACTCAAGGCGCTGGGTGCGGCCATCTGGAGAAGTGACGTCGATGGCGACGTTCCCTTGTTGGAGGGGAGCGCCGTTGGGATCGAAGGCATTGGCGTTGAGGGTGATGTTGCTGCCGGGCACCGGGCGCTCGGTAGTGAAAAAGAGGCGCCCCCGTTGGCCGGCTGCCATGTTGCGTTGGTAGGACATCCAGCGGGCGACTTGCCCCCAGAACCGGTAGTGATAGAGGTCTTCCACACCACGACGCCAGCGCCAGGCCGAGTCGATGCCCATGAACAGGACCTTGCCGCTGCCGGCCGGCTTGGTGACGATCAGGGGGATCGGGCCAAACTTGCCGCGGCGATTGCCGTGGACGGCCAACACCTCGGTGCCGCCCTTGGCTTTGATGACCGCTGCGTGCCAGAAAAAGCCGGGGAGGCGGCGCCAAATCTCGGGGTTTTCTTCTTCGCTGTTGCCCAACATGGTGAGCAGAGACTTGCGGCCTTCGGTGGTAAGATTGAGCGGCGCGGCGAGGGTTTCAGGCAGGCCGGTTTTGTGCTCGGAATCCATCACCACGGGCAATAAATCGGATAGATCGGTATCGGCGAGAGTTGCCTGATTCCCTTGTGGGCCGGGCAGGAAGACGACACCGGATGCCTGGTTTTCGACTAAGCCGCGGATGAGTGTGCATTGTTCCTTGGTGAGTTGGCCGGTGCCAACGCCCACGTCGCCGAGGAAAATCACGTCGAACTTGGCGAGGTCTTCGAGTTTGGAGGGAAACTCGGTGATGAAATTCTTGCCGGTGGCGGGTCCGAGTTGGGGGTGGAGCAGCAGGCAGGTGAG
>JBAXCM010000752.1:0-1696 GCA_037141475.1 Verrucomicrobiota bacterium
CGCCTCCTGCGCGGTGCAGGACCTGCCCGTCTGCCAGCAACCGTTTGCGCAAGGTGGGATAGGGCAGGTCCTGCACCGCGCAGGAGGCGTCGATGGCTAGGGCGGCGGCAGTGGCGGCGCTTTGCCCTAGAATCATAAACACCGGCTCCATTCGGATCGAGCCGTAGGCAATGTGGCTGGCGGAGACGCACACTGGAACGAGCAGGTTGGGGCACTCGCCGCGTCGCGGGACAATGGCTAGGTAATCCACCTGATAGGGGCTCTTCAAGCCGACCTCAACATCGCCCTCATTGCGGGCGTTGCCTTGGGAGTCGGCGTAGCGCTGGACGTTGTGGGAGTCCATGTTATAGGAACCCATGGCCACTGGCCGAGGCGTCGCTTTGGCGAGCGTCAAGTGACTCTCACTCACCACGAAGTCGGCGACCATCCGCCGGGCCTCGCGCACATAAATTTGGTAGGGCCAATTGCCATTGTCGGTGAATTCGTCCTTGGCTAGGCCCCAATTAGCCATCTTATTGCGAATGGCGGCGGGCACCTGCGCGTCGTTGGCGAGGAACCATAACAGGCCTTGTTGATAGGTCATGTGTTCGTGGATGATTTCGCGGCGGCGCTGATAGGACGCCAACGGGTAATCGTAGTTCATGCCGATGTTATCAAAGGAAAATCCGCCGTGGTTATTGGTGTCGGTCTTGCGGTTGGGGATGGGATCGAATTTGCCGGACACCGCGTTCCAACCGGCTTGCAGATAGCGGGCGAGCAACTGATATTGCTGCGGGTCGTAGCCATCCGGCTTGGCAAATGCGACGCGGTTAGCTGGGTGGTCGGTCAGACATATGCGAAAACAATACGCCTGCACCTTGTCGTCGGCGCTACCGTCCGAGGCCGGTGGCAGCGCCGAGACACGCGCCAACAAGCCGCTGGACGGGTCTCCTGGCACCACGCAGGCGCTCACGGGTTTCTCAAACTGATGTTTGACGGCGTGACGCACCTGCACACCGTTGAGTGACTCACCATATTTTTCGTTAGCCTCTCGTCCCACAGTGAAACTAACGCCCGCCGCTGCTAACAAATCGCCCTCGTAGGTGGCGTCGATGAACATTTTTCCGGTATATGTGTTGACGTCGAGGGTGGTGATGGCGAGAATTCGCCCATCCTTGATAGTCACACCGTGTTGGCGCTCAAGCCACTGGTTACGGTGCACCGGAATGTCACATTCGCGCAGCCAGTCTTCGAAGATGCGCTCTGCCACGTGCGGCTCAAACGTCCACATCGTCCGCTGCCCGCCATCAATCGCGGCGCTGCCTTGGCCCCGTGTGCCGTATGCGCTGCGCGTTTGCCAGGTCCAAGCCGAGTCTGCCTGATAGGTCTCCCACACGCGGTGGAAAAACTCGCGAGAGAGTCCGCCGATAGCGGCTTTGTTGCCGGAATCCGTCCAACCCAGGCCGCTGGCCATGAGGCCGCCGAGGTGATGTTCCGGGGCAACGATCCGCACCGATTTGCCCATGTTTTTCGTCTGGACTGCGGCGACGATGGCGCCCGCGTTACCGCCGTAAATCACTACGTCGGCATCCAGCAGGGCTGCCGTCGAGCGGGCGGCTAGAGCCAAAACCAAGAGAGGCAGGAAACGTATCATGGGATGATCTTCACACTTCCTGACCTCGGCGGAAAATGGTTTGGCACTTTTGGCGGCTCAGAC
>JBAXCM010000753.1:0-1696 GCA_037141475.1 Verrucomicrobiota bacterium
ATGATGTGGCGCGGCGTGCGGAACTGGCCGGCATCGCCCTGGCTGCCCAGCACGCTGAGCAGGTATTCAAAGGCGTCGCCCAGGCGCTCGCTGTGATCGTATGAAAATTCGTCGATGATTTTCAGAAAAGCCTTGAGCGTCTCCGGGTCGCGGTACGGCAGGTAGGCGTTTTTGAAAATGTCGCGAAACAGCGCCGGTATGCCTGGGTTCTCGGGCATCTTGGCGATGCCCTCGCCGTACAGGCCAAGCATCTCGTGGCCGCCCAGACTGCGATCCATCAGTTTGGCCCACCCGTAGCGGGCAAAGTCGCCGGTGAAGAACTTGCGCTTGCCGCCGAGCTCTTCGCTCTCGGCGTCCATGTCGTCCATGAACTTGTAGATCAGCGCGATGGTGATCTGCTCGACCTGGGATTTGGGGTCGGGCACCTTGCCGACAAGGATGTCGCGGGCGGTGTCGATGCGGCGTTTGGTGTCGGTGTCGAGCATTACTTCAAGCGTTTCATGGTGTTGTCGGCCAGCAGGGTGCGCATCTGGGAGATGGCGATTTCATTGAGCTTTTGCAGGCGATCCGCCTGCGTCAGGCCCTGGCGGATAAGGACGGAGTTCAGGCTTTCCAGATTCGTCAGGACCACCAGTTGCTCCAGCGAAGCATGGTCGCGGACGTTGCCCTGTGCGTCGGGGTTGGCATCGCGCCATTGCTTGGCGGTCTGGCCGAAGAGGGCGACGTTGAGCACGTCCGCCTCGCTGGCGTAGACCCGATTCGCTTGCTGTTTGGTGACTGCGGGCGGGATCAGCGTCTCGCGGATGGCATCGGTGTGGATGCGGTAGTTGATCTTGGACAGGGTGCGCTGGAGATTCCAGCCGAGTTTGAGACGGTCGTTTTCCTGGTCCTTGAGGCGCTGGAATTCCTTGATGAGGTAAACCTTGAACTCGGCGCTGATCCACATGCCGAATTCAAAAGCAATGTCCTTGTGTGCGTAGGTGCCACCGTACCTGCCTGCTGTGGCTCGCAGGCCGAGTGCATTGGTTTTCACGGCCCAGTCCTTGACGCTGATCCTGTAGCTGTTCAGTCCGGCCTGACTTTTAATTATGTCGAATTCGCCATAATTAAAACCCGGGTTATGGACACGCTCCCATATTCCCAAGAACTCCACGGTGTTGCGATTTCTCAACCAATCGCCAATCAAGAAGTCGCCCTCCTTTGCCTTAAGCATGTCGGTCAGGGAAATGTAGTCCTCATTGTTCTCGGACACCACGGTGATGGGTATTCCCAAAACCTCGATGGATGATTTCTTTGATTTGCTCATGGTCATTCCTAAGCGGCGAACTGATTCAGTGACACATAGTCCTTGACGTATTCCGGGACGAGCGTGCGATAGGGCTGGGGTACGGCCCTGAAATCGATGGTATTGAAGAACGGGTTGGTCGCCAGATCGGTGAACTGCCGGCTGTCGATGATGTGGCGAATCTGGTCGCTGGTGACGTAGGCTTTGAAGTAGGTCTTGATGGCCGGGATGGCTGAGGGCGGCTCGGGCACGCGGTCGGCGACGAATTTGGAAAACTCCTCTTCCAGCAACTCATCTTTGGACTTGAAGCGCGGGATCAGGCCGAAGATCTTTTCCAGAATCTCGCGCAGCGTCAGGCGCCGGTCCACGGCGGCGGCCTTGCGCAGTTTGTCCAGGGTGTAGTAGTCCTCG
>JBAXCM010000754.1:0-1669 GCA_037141475.1 Verrucomicrobiota bacterium
GGCCTCGCGGTGGTGCCCCTCGTCGTAAAGGCGCAAATAGAGATTCCACCAGTTGTAAATGAGGGCGATGAGGTTGGCCATGAGGCGACAGGGCGTGAGATTGCGGGTGGTGAAGCCGTTCCATCCCCACTGGTTCTTGAGTTCGTCGAAACCGTTTTCGGCGTCGGCACGGTCGCGATAGTGCTTGGGTATGGATTGTGTGGGAAAGGCAATGATATCCAGCGAGGAGACCAACACCGCGATCTTGCCGCTCCAGGGCGCGGCTTGCGTCTCCCAGCCAGTACCGGTGGCGTTGGGCAACAAGCCCTGGCGGTCTTTGCCGCGGCGGGCCTTCCCGCCGGTTTCCACCGGAGCGCGGGACGGACTTTCACGCACCAGAATGACCCGTCGCTCGCGTGTCCAACCCTTGAGCCGGATCGAACTGTCCAGCGCCTGCCAGCCGTCGCCGCAATCCTGCCACGCCGCACCTTGGTGCATCATGCGCACGACTAGTTCCTTGACCTTGGCGGTGTGGCGCAGCTTGAACAGATACGGCAAAGCCCGGGCCTCAAACTCTAACATTGAAACCTCGCTGCCGTAAGCGCAGTCGCCCCTGGCAAAGGTGGGCCACGAGGCGCGGGGCAACTTTTCCAATGTCTTCCAAAGACCGGGCAACCCGAGTGCGGCGGCGCTTTGCTTGCCGGGACGCACCTCCACGCCGAGGCTGATGCGCAGGTTGGCCACGAAATAGCTGTGATAGATGTGGCTGGGCCGGCCTGGCTTGTGCGGATTATACCCGACCTCGGCTCCCTGCTGGTTGCCGTAGAGGGTCTTGACGGTGGTGTCTATGTCCAGGATCCATGGCAGCCCCAGCGCCGGCGAGATGCAGTCAAGGGTTTGCGTGGAGAGCCACTCGAGTCCGGCCTGTTCGTCAATGCGCTTCATGGCAGCCCGCACGGCATCCTCGCTGACGGTGCCATCAATGCCTAACAGACCCGGATTGACTCCGTCGCCGCGCACGCCGTTGATGTGGGCATAGCGGGTGAGGCTCGTTCGGCAACTGTTCGGGGCTCTGAATGGGGTGGATTTTCAAGATTTTGGAAGGATGGACTCCCGTGCGCCATGCGCAGGATCTGCCGCCCGCGATTGAGCAGGGTGCGGACGCTGGCCGCAATGTCATCTTGTAACGCATGGCCGGTCACAAGCGCGATCAGCCCCACAATCAGCGCGGATTGCTGAAGACAGGCGTCTTGCAGCGCTGCGGAGGAATCTTGTAACGCACCGATGGAATCTTGTAACACACGTTCGGGAGCATTTTCGGGAGCATTTTCGGTAGCGCTTTCGGTAGCGCTTTCGGAAGCACTCTTGCGGCGGCAGTAATCGGGATTGGCTTTCCGCCACCGCCGGACCCGTTCGCAGTGGTAGCTGCCCCGGAAGTAGTCCTGGTTTTCTGGCCGACTCCGCCATTGTCGCTGGCTGTTGGCCTTTGACGCCCGGCGGCAGTCCGGTTTCTGACAAAAGCACTGCCGGGCCAGATTGCGGCAGTCAGCTAGAAATCCTTCATGGCAGTGCTGGCACTTGGTATCGGCGGGATGTGTCATCGACGCTACGGAAACGGGTGGTCGCATCCGGCGCGACCCGGCAAGAAAGGGTCTGCAACGGGAAATGATCCTGCTTTCATGCCACCGCG
>JBAXCM010000755.1:0-1668 GCA_037141475.1 Verrucomicrobiota bacterium
GCCTATGCCAACCAACACCACGCCCCCACGGCTCATCGACCAAGCCGCTACGGCCCACAGACACACGCAGGTGGCCACCAGGGCCAGGGCCATGGCGAGAAACCGCTTGTCGCGCAGCGCTTGAAGCACGTTGCCCAAGCCGCAGACGGCCCCCATGGCGAGGTAAGTGGCGGTGTGGTTGCGATTTGGGAAGAACCCGAAGTGGATCTCGCCGCCGGGGTTGCCGGGTTGGGGCAAGGCTTGCACGAGTCTTGCTAAAATCGCATAAACAGCCACCCCGACGCCGAATACAAGCGCCCAGCGACGCACTTGGTCCGGCGACGGCCGCTGGCCCGCGAGCCAAAGACCGCCGACCAAGATGACAGCGAACAGCCCGAACGTCTCAGCCGCCTGCCGCACTTGGATGACGACCAAGGAGCCAGTATCCAGGCCCAACGCCCCGAGTCGGTGGCGCCATTCCGGGAGTGTGAACCACCCAACCGGCAGGAACGCCGCAGCCCCAGCCAACACAAAGATCCCCGCAAAAATCCACCACAATCGCGGCAATGCAACTACCGGCGGATATAACAACATTAGCAGCCCGGCTCCTGCTAACAGCACCCCGTGGTATCCAGCCCACGGCGACGCCGCCAGCAAGGTTCCGGCCCAAAGCATCGCCCACATGGCCCCAAAAACGTAACCCGAGCCTTCTGGATCCGGCACATAAATCTCTCGGTCCACATGCCTGCCTTTACGCCCGTCGCGACCACCTTTCATGGCTTTAGTGCATGCGGCAAATCACGGGTCGTCAATCTAACAATCAATCTTGCAATATTTACCAGTGGATGGTTTTGAAAGTTTTCGAGGGGGGCCAGGTGTTAGCTTGCGGCGATGATTGCTCCGAGCTTGATGAATGTGTTGCGTTGCGCCTGCGGGTTGCTGGTGTTTGGCGGGTTAGCCAGCCAACCCGTGGGGGCGGAGGAAGCCAAACTGAAGGTGTTGGTTTTGAGTGGGGCGAACAATCACGCATGGCAGCAAACCACGCCGGTGATCAAGGCGGCGCTGGAAGAGAGCGGGCGCTTCAGTGTGGACGTCGAGGAGAACGTGGCGGGCATGAAACCGCAGGCGTTTGCCCCTTACGCGGTGATCCTGAGCAACTTCAATACGTTTGGCAAAGACGCCTCGGTTCCGGTGTGGGATGGCGCGATGAAAAAGGCCTTCTTGGAGCACCTCCGAAAGGGGCATGGGCTGGTCATCGTCCACGCTGGAAGCTCGATGTTTTACGATTGGCCGGAGTTTCAAAAACTCGCATGCGGCTCATGGCAGGACGGTACCAGCCACGGCCCAATTCACTCCGCCAAAATCTTTTTCACCGATGCCAAGAGCCCGGTAACCGCCGGTCTTGAACCGTTTTGGATTCGCGATGAGTTCTGGCAAAACACCGGCCTAGCTGCGGGCGTCAAGGCGCTGGCCTCCTCCTCCCCTGCCCTCGCGCCTAACGAAGTTTCCAAGGATCCCACCAAACATAACAACATTCTCTTCACCACCGAAGTCGAGGGGGCTCGCGGCTTCGCCATCTTCCTCGGGCACGATGCCACCGCCATGCAAAACACCGCCTGGCGCAGCCTGCTTCAACGAGGCAGCGAATGGGCCGCCACTGGCAAAGTCACCCTGCCGCCTGCCAAGGAC
>JBAXCM010000756.1:0-1661 GCA_037141475.1 Verrucomicrobiota bacterium
ACTTGCCTTCGCCACCGCCGTTGGGGTGGTCAACCGGGTTCATGGTCATGCCGCGGACGGTTGGGCGAACGCCCATCCAACGGGTGCGGCCGGCCTTGCCCGAGATTTCGTTCATGTGGTCGCGGTTGCCGACTTGGCCGATGGTGCAGAAGCATGCTTCGTGGAAGCGGCGGATTTCGCCGGACGGCATTTTGACCAGGGCCCAGCCGCCATCGCGGTTAGAGAGGACTGCCTGCTGACCGGCGGAACGGGCGACCTTGCCGCCGTTGCCCGGGAGCAATTCGATATTGTGAATGGAAGTGCCCAGCGGCACATCCCGCAGCGGCATGGCGTTGCCGGCTTTTGGAGCGACCTTATCGCCAGCGACCACGGCAGCACCGACTTCCAAGCCGACTGGGGCGAGGATGTAATTTTTCAGGCCGTCCTCATATTGGATGAGGGCGATGCGGCAAGTGCGGTTCGGATCATACTCGATGCCAATGACGGTGGCAGGCATGTCATGCTTGCGACGCTTGAAGTCGATGATGCGATAATGGCGCTTGTGGCCACCGCCGACGTGGCGGCAGGTGATGCGGCCGGTATTATTGCGGCCGCCGGAGCGTTTGAGCGGGGTGATAAGGCTCTTCTCCGGTTTGCTTTTGGTCACTTCCTCAAATGAGGGATGGGACTTGTAGCGGGCGGAGGGAGTGATGGGATTGAAGTTTTTCAGGGGCATGACTCGCGGAACGGTTCGAGGTTACGTGTGCTGCATCAGAAGTGCGACTCAGACGAGGTCGAGAGACTCGCCAGCTACAAGACGGACAATGGCTTTTTTCCAGTGATTGGTGCGGCCGGCATCGGCACGGCGGCGGCGGCGCGCCTTGCCGAGGCAATTGGCGGTGCGGACGGAGTCGACTTTTTTACCGAACAATGTTTCGACGGCCTGCTTGATTTCAAGCTTGTTAGCCCGGCGGTCCACTTTGAGGACGATTTCGTTGTTCGTCTCTTGGAGGAGAGTCGCCTTTTCGCTAAGGTGAAGGTTGGTAACGACCTGGTAGATGTCTTTCATGGTCTTCGGGTGAGGGGTCCGGGGTTTAGGCGGTGCGCTGGGCCAAAGTGGTGAGGGCGTCACCCACGAGGATGACGGAGTTGGCGAGGAGGAGTTGTTCGACGTTGAGGTCGCTGGCAGTGACGAGCTGGACCCAGCTGACGTTGCGTCCTGCGAGGTAGGTGTTATCGTCAAACGAATTGCCGACGACGAGGATCTTGTCCGGAGGAGTGATGGCAGACAACGCGGAGATGAATGACTTGGTCTTGCCATCTGGAATCGTGAAGGAATCCACCGTGCGGATGGTGCCAGCACGGGTTAGGTCGCCCAGCACGCGGCGCAAGGCGAGCTTGCGGACGGTTTTGGGGACTTTTTTAGAATAGTCGCGGGGGCGAGGGCCGAAGACCACACCGCCGCCAACGAAGATTGGGGCGCGTTTGTCGCCGTGACGGGCATTACCGGTTCCCTTTTGCTTGAAAATTTTCTTATTATTACCGGACACTTCGCCACGCGTTTTGGTGCAGGCGGAGCCGGTGCGGCGGTTGGCACGATAGGCGGTCACGAGGTCGTGGACTGCCTGGCGGCCTTTTTCGACGCCAGCTAACACGAGGTTGGCGGCTTGGGCGTCTTCAAT
>JBAXCM010000757.1:0-1641 GCA_037141475.1 Verrucomicrobiota bacterium
CATTACAGGCCAGTCCAGCAGCCAGACGGTCCTCGCCGGCAACTCGGCTAATCTCGCGGTGACCGCTTCGGGTGCCACGCCGCTCGCCTATCAGTGGTATAAGGACACGACCTTGTTGAGCGGTAAGACGGATTCCGCGCTGTTCTTTGCCAGTGCTCAAGGTGCTGACAGCGGTTCCTACAAGGTAGTTGTCACCAACAGCCTCGGCTCTGCCACCAGCAGCGTCGCGGTGCTGACCGTGATCACCACTCCGGTGTTCACCCAGCAGCCGACGCCGAAGTTCGTAAGCCCAGGGGCAACCAACGTGGACTTCAGCGTGGCGGTCAACGCGCCGGGTGCGCTCTCGTATCAGTGGTTGAAGAACGGCTACACCCTGTCGGGCGCCACAACCAACCCGCTGGTGCTGCCAGTGGTTTCCGCCGCGGACGATGCTGATTACAGCGTCCAAGTAAGCAACAGCTACGGCCCCGCCACGAGCACCAACGCGCATCTGACGGTATTCACCGGGTCTCTAGGCCAGAATATCGTGGCCTATTTGCCCTTCGATGGCGATTTTGGGGATTACTCGGGCCGCCGGAATCACGGCACTCCGATGGGCTCGCCCACCTTCGGCACCGGCCGCGTGGGACAATCCCTGCACTTCAAGACCACGGCCGACGGCCTCACTCGGAACTACGTCAGCCTCGGTTACCCGAGCGACCTTAAGTTTGGCACCGGCAACTTCTCCGTGGCGCTCTGGGTGAACTACACTAGCCAGGTGGACGATCCGGCCCTCATTTCGAACAAGGATTGGGGCAGCAGCTCCAATATCGGCTGGGGCCTGTTTGCGCAAAATGGCGGCAACTTCCGCATCAGTTGCACCGGCACTCCGCGCGGCAGCGGTAACCGGTTCAATGCCACCCCGATCCAGGTTGTTCGCGACGGCAGTTGGCACCAACTGGTCTGCACTTTCTGGCGCGGCCAAGGGGTCAGCACCTACCTGGACGGCGTGCTGATCAACACCGGCGCTCTGACTATCGCCGGCTCGGTGGACACAGGCAGCCAAGGCTATGCGCTGAACATCGGCCAGGACGGGACTGGAAACTACACCGACGGCGGCAGCGCGGCCATCGAAGGGGACATTGACGAAGTCATCCTCTGGAACCGCCTGATCACCGCCCAGGAGATAGCCCAACTCTACAACGCCGGCGCACACGGCGTGTCGCCCCTGCCTTTTATCACCAGCGTGGTGCCGGCCGGGGATGGAGTTGTGCTCAGTTGGAAGGGCGGTCTGGCTCCTTTCGTGATTCAGAGCAAGCCCAATCTGACGGCGGATTGGGCTGCCATCGCCACGACGAATGGCTTCTCCGCCACCCTGCCGGTGGGGGCGGCGACCCGCCTCTTCCGCGTGGTGGGCCAGACGCAATAGAGCGAGACAATCCTGCCGGGTTCGGGCGAGGTTCCAGGGTGCCCGAACCCGGTCTAGTGACACGGGATCTCCGAGGCTTTCGACACCGGCTTCCAACCAATGAAGTGAACACCAGATCTCCTGCGGGCGACTCGGGAGCCGAGTTGCCTTCTCACCCTGATAAACTCGACCACCTGCGCACGGAGGGCGACGTCAACTTGTCGTTGCAACGGCAAGCTTACCAGGCGCAGCAC
>JBAXCM010000758.1:0-1634 GCA_037141475.1 Verrucomicrobiota bacterium
ACCCCAGCCAAATGTCCCGCAGAGGCCACCCGAGCCCCCTCCGCCCAAGCGACGGCTCGACTGAGAATGCAGAATGCACTCACAAATAAAAAAAAACCTTGCCGGGGTCGGATTGACTCCTAGGTTACGCCGGTTCTCAGCATGGATTTCGTCAACTTCAAACACGCCCGCTTCACTGCCCGCTTGCCCGCCTCCTACCGCTACTCCAAGTCGCATTATTGGATGGCTCCGGTAGCGGACGCGGCGGACGAGTGGCGGGTGGGATTCACGAAATTTGCGACCCGCATGCTCGGCGAGCTGGTGGAGGCTGAGTTCAGCGTCAAGCCGGGTGAAGTGATCAGTCCGGGGCAGGAGATTGGCTGGGTGGAAGGCTTCAAGGCCACCAGCGACGTGTTTTCGGTCATGACAGGGACGTTTGTGGGGAAAAACCCGATCCTTGACAGTGACGCCTGCATCGTCCGCTCCGATCCCTACCGCGACGGCTGGCTTTATGCCGTGCGCGGCGAACCGGAAGATGAAAGTTTCGACGTCATGAGCTACGTTGAATGGCTTCAAAAAACGATCGGCCGAATGCAGGCGCATGAGGAAGACGGATTACAAACCTGAAAACCTGATATTCTCCGCTAGCCCGTTACATCATGATCGCTCAATACGCCGCTCATCTCCTCACCAGCACCGACAAAAGGCACCTGCTTAAGTTTTCATGGAACTTCGGCGTCAAAGGCATGCGTTCCGTCTATCTTCACAAGAAACGCCTCCGCAAGGGGGTCTTTTTCCCCCCGTTCCTTTACCTTTCCATCATCAACTCCTGCAACCTCCGTTGCCAGGGGTGCTGGGTCGATGTCGATAAACCCGAAACCAAAATCGATTTTAACCAACTCAACCGGGTGGTCAACGAGGCCAAGGCGCATGGCAACTCGTTCTTCGGCATCCTCGGCGGCGAACCGTTCATGCACGACGAACTCTTCGACTTCCTCGCCCAACACCCGGATTGCGCCTTCCAGATTTTTACCAACGGCCAGCTCATCACCGAAAAAAAAGCCAAACAACTCCGCGCGCTCGGCAACGCCTCCCCTCTCGTCAGTATCGAGGGCTCAGAGGTCGTTAGCGACGAACGCCGAGGTAAATCCAACGTTCTCTCCCACACGCTGCGCGGCCTCGACCACTGCCTCCAACAAAAACTCCTCACCGGCGTCGCCACCAGCCTCTGCCAAACCAATATCGACGACCTGCTCACCGAATCCTGGCTTCGCTCGCTCATCGCCCGCGGCGTCCACTACGCATGGTATCATACATACCGGCCGGTTGGTCCTAAGATTCATCCTGAGCTAGCGTTGACGCCGGAGCAGACGCTGCGGACGCGGCGATTTGTGGTTGAGATGCGTTCCAAGCTGCCGATAGCGTTGATAGACGCGTACTATGACCATCGTGGGCAGGCTCTCTGTCCGATGGCGACGGGCATCAGTCATCACGTTTCGCCTGGAGGGGCGATCGAGCCGTGTCCGATCATCCAGTTTGCAACGGACCGCATTGACGACAAGCGTGGCATTTACGAAACGATGACCACTTCGGCCTTCCTGCGGGATTTCCGCGAGACTGCGGCGCGCCACACCCGCGGCTGCATTGTGCTGGAG
>JBAXCM010000759.1:0-1623 GCA_037141475.1 Verrucomicrobiota bacterium
AACGCCCCGGTACCTAGGTGCACGTGCCCGCCAAACATCACGTTGTTGGCGATCACATTGCCATCGCCGACTTGTGAATCGTGGCCCAAATGCACCCCGGTCATCAAATAGTTCCCCTCGCCCAAAGTCGTGTAGCCGCCTGCCCTTGAGCCCCGGTGGATCGTCACGTACTCGCGGATCTGGTTGCGTGCACCGATCCGCACTCCGGAGCGACACGCCGGATCGAACCCCAATTCCTGTGGATTGGCACCAATCACGCTGCCCCAGCCCACGCTGCTGCCCTCGCCTAGCCAAGTATCCCCGCAGAGCCATACATGCCCGCCAATCTTTGTCCCGGCCGCCACCTTCACCGGTCCCTCAAGCACTGCAAATGGCCCGACCTCCACATCGTCGGCTAATTCAGCTTCAGGCGAGATTAATGCGCTGGGATGAATGGTCATGCTGGCTTGGCGTGAGGGTTGGCGTGAGCCTAACGCCTATCTGCGGCAAGGCAAGAATTTCCTCGCCCTGTGTTGTAACGATCTGCAACTGCCGGAGGCGAGAGGTCAGAGTTGTGGGAGGTGACGAAAAAATCCGCGTTTTTTTTGCTTGCTAGTGCAGGGCGGCTTGCGTAAATACATGCAGCGAGCCATGACGGCTAGGGCTAGGTAATAATTCGGAACATTTCTCCAATAGAAAAAATTTCATGAAACACAAGGTGCTGCTAGTGGATGACCACAAGCTATTCAGGAAGGGCTTGCGGATGCTGGTTGATGCGCTGGAGTGTTTTGAGGTGAGCGGCGAAGCGTCTAACGGGCATGAATTTTTAGATTTGCTAGAGAAGGGGCGGCCGGACATTGTGATGTTGGACATAGCGATGCCGGAGATGGACGGGATTGAAGCGGCGAGGTTGGCGCTGTTGCAGTATCCAGACCTGCGGATCATTACCATCAGTATGTTTGGCGAGCAGAGCTATTATTTCAAGATGGTGGAGACCGGGGTGAAGGGGTTTTTGTTGAAGAACTCGGATTTTGCGGAAGTGAAATTGGCGCTCGAAACCGTGGTTGAAGGTGGAACTTACTTTTCACGCGAACTGCTGATGAATTTGGTGACATCACTCAAGAACGCACCCGCAAAATCGGCCCCGGATTCGCCTCTATCCGAACGGGAGAAGGAAATTTTGGTTCTGATCTGCAAGGGGATGTCAACCCAGAAGATCGCCACCGCCTTGGTCTTGAGCAAACGCACCGTTGACAGCCATCGCGCCAATATTCTGTCTAAAACCAACTGCCACAATACCGCTAGTCTGGTGGCTTATGCCATCAAGGAGAAGCTCGTCGAGCTGTGAGCCCGGAGGGCGCGATTTTGCGGGAATTTGGAAGGCCCCTACGGCTGGAGCCCGCCCTCACTCATCCAAAGATTGAGAATTTCGACAGCGGCGGCCTGATCGATGATGGGTTTGTGGCTGCGGGCCTTGCGGCCGGCTTGCTGGAGTTTGGCGGTGGCACTCGTGGTGGTTAGGGTTTCATCGACGAATACCAGCGGAATGTCTGGAAGCCGCAGGTGCAGGCGTGCGGCGAAGGCCCTCACCTTGGCCGCGGCGCTCCCTTCACTGCCGTCCAAGCGGAAGGGCAGGCCCAGCAC
>JBAXCM010000760.1:0-1618 GCA_037141475.1 Verrucomicrobiota bacterium
CCATGGAATAGAGGTCTTCCATGCGGTTGCGGTGCTGGGGCTTGAGGCGCAGCAAGCGCTGCTCTTCCTGGCGTTCTGAGGCTAGGGATTTCGCCTCGCGCTCGGTCTTCATCTCGGTGAGGTGATCGCCGACGTTGGGAAGTTCTTCGAAGCCGATGACTTCCACGGGGGTGCCGGGGGTGGCGAACTTGATATTCTCCCCGCGGTCATTGATGAGCGAACGGACTTTGCCCGCGTAGGGACCGCAAATGAAGGGTGTGCCGATTTTGAGGGTGCCGCTTTCGACAATAACGGTGGCGGTGGTACCGCGGCCTGGAACGACGCGTGCTTCGATAACCGCCGCACGGGCGGTGGAGCGGGGGTTGGCCTTGAGTTCGAGCACTTCGGCTTGCAGGGCCATTAGATCGAGCAATTCGGTCATTCCCTGGCCGGTGACTGCCGATACCTCGGCAAATTCAGTGTCGCCTTGCTGGTCGGTGGTTTGCAATCCTTGCATCGCCAACTGGGATTTGACCCGGCCTGGATTTGCCGAGGGCAGGTCGCACTTGTTGATGGCAACAATGATGGTTTTGCCCGCTTTCTTGGAATGCTTGATCGCCTCGAGTGTTTGCGGCATGATCCCGTCATTGGCGGCAATGACGAGCACGACAATGTCCGTGATGTCAGCACCCCGGGCTCGCATGTCTGAGAAAATCGAGTGCCCGGGGGTGTCAAGAAAGGTGATGGGCTGGCCGTTATGGACGACTTGATAGGCTCCGATGTGCTGGGTGATGCCACCGGCTTCACCGGCGGTGATGCGGGTTTTGCGGAGATAGTCGAGGATGGAGGTTTTCCCGTGATCGACGTGGCCCATGATGGTGATGATGGGCGGGCGGGTTTTGAGCAGGTCCTCGGGTTCAGCGATCGGCAGTTCTGGTTCCTTGATGACCTCCACCACCTGATGGATGCCTTTGGTTTTATCGCGTTTTTCCCGTTCAAAGATGAAGCCGTGGAGGTCGCAAACTTTTGCGGCAATCTCTGGGTCAATCGGCTGGTTAGGCCCGGGGAATACTCCGAGCTTGATTAGGTCAGCCATGATGCTATATGGCTTGAGACTCAGGCGCGACGCGAGTTCCGACACCAGAATGGGCGGCTTGATGATGATCAGGCGCGGGTCGTCCGGTGCTTCATCCGGCGGGCTCTCAGGTGCCTCGGCGGCAGCGGGAGCCATGGGGGCGGCTGGCTCTGTGGGCGGGGCAGGTTGATCTAACGAGCTGGCGGATTTGAGTGAGTGCTGGAGGGCCTCCTCTTCACTTTCGAGGAGTTTGGAGATGGTGGGCAGAACGGATTTGCCGGGACGGGCCTGTTTGCGGACTTTGGGCTTTTGTTCGTCGGCGTAGAGATCGAGGGCCTCACGTTTGGCAACGTCGAGGGCGCTGGGCAATTCCGGCACCTCGGGTGGGGGCTCGGCGACCTGCTGTTTGCGCTCACGGCGCGAGAGCTTTTTGGCGTCGTCGAGGAGGTCGGGAATCTTGGGCTTCTCGGGGGAGCTGTCGCTGTTTTTTGGCATCCGGCTGGTGTGCGTAGTTCGGGGAAAGAGTGGAAAAGAGGGTTTCAGGATGGTTCAGGAGTCGTGGCT
>JBAXCM010000761.1:0-1613 GCA_037141475.1 Verrucomicrobiota bacterium
CCCACGCCAAGCTCTACGAACTGAGTGTCGTTAAAAAGGACTTCGTCGCTGCCCGCAAACTTTTCTTCGAGATGCTGCCCACACTCGAATTGATGGAAGGCGGTGGCAAGTACACTCAGTGGGTGAAAGCCGCCTGCTCGATGCTCGGGCGTGACGTTGGCGTGCCTCGCCAACCGCTGTGTGAGGCCGCCAAGCCCGAGCGCGTCCCTCTCCGCCATGCCCTCCGCCAGTGCGCTGAGGGTCGGAAGAGCTAGTATGCCACAGAGGTCGGAAAAGCGACCTCGGCTTACTTCTTTGGCGCGGGCTTTTCGATCGGTTTGCCGGCTTGCTGCCAGGCAAGGATGCCGCCGGCCAGATCGCGGACATGGGTGAATCCGAGTTTGGCCAGAGCTGCTGCGGCTTTTGCGCTGCGCACACCACCCTGGCAGTAAACAAGCAAGGGTTTGTGCGGATCGAGCTCCTTGGCTGCACGGTCGGAGAAATCTTTGTCCGTCCAAGGGATCAGGGTGGCCTTGGTTAGATGGCCGGTGGCAAATTCCTCCTTGGTGCGCACATCAAGGACCTGTACCTCCGGTGTGGCTCCTAACCATGTGTCTGCCTGCGCTGAAGTCAGGGTGACGGGCTCCACTGCGAAGGTAGGCACAATGCTTCCGATGAACATGAGAAAGGCTGCTGCAAGTGGCTTCATGCCCGGAGGATGACTTGCAAACGGCTGGTTGGCAAGTAGGCTTTTGGTCCTCACCATGAAACCCAAAACCGTCGTCATCACCGGTTGCACCCGTGGACTTGGCCGTGCAATGGTCCCTCTTTTCATCGAAGCCGGGTGGCAAGTCGTCGGCTGCGGACGCAATGAACCGCAGATTGCCATGCTCCGGGAACAGGTCGGGCGGCCACATAGGTTTGACGTCTGTGATGTCTCGAACGAGGGGGATGTCGCCGCCTTCTCCGCCTCTATCGTGAAAACCTTCGGCCCGCCGGATCTGGTCCTGAATAACGCTGCCACGGTCAATCCTCCGGCACCGTTGTGGGAGATCCGCGCCGAGGATTTTGGCCGAACGATCAATACGAACATCAAAGGCCCCGCCTCTGTGATGCGTCACCTGTTGCCTGGGATGCTTGAACGGGGCAGCGGCGTGATCGTCAATTTCTCATCCGGTTGGGGCCGCAGCACCGCGGCCGGGGTCGCTCCGTATTGCGCAACGAAGTTCGCCATCGAGGGCCTGTCGATGGCCGTGGCTCAGGACACCGGCGGCAAGGTCGCCATCATCCCGATGAATCCCGGCATCATCAACACCGACATGCTGCGCACCTGCTTCGGCAGCGAGGCAGGCCACTACCCGGCTGCTGACGAGTGGGCCAAGCGCGCCGTTCCATTTTTCATCCAGCTCGGCCGCAAGGACAATGGCCGCCCGTTGACTGTGCCTGGCTGATCGGCTGATCACGGCTTATTGAGCAGCTCGCCACAGCTTGGCCAGCCGGCGGCCGACCAGGTGATGGGCCGGATCAGGAACAACCTTCCGAGTTGTGGTTGCTCGCGGCGAAACGCGTGATGGACGATGAAATCGCCGTGATCGGTCTGGAGCACGCCGTTGTGGCCGGGACCCGCCCAGTGT
>JBAXCM010000762.1:0-1611 GCA_037141475.1 Verrucomicrobiota bacterium
TCGATGAAGTGATCGTCACCGTGCCGAGAGGATCGAACACAACGCTCTTCGGCCGCCTCGCGGTGACGAAGCCGTAATTGGCGGAGCCTAACAAGGTCTCCGCCTATCATGTTGATAGTGAACTCCCCACTCTTGAGTAAACAGATAGAATCACGTTAGCTGGACGCCTGCCATTTCAATCATGAAAACATTCATCATCGCATTCCTGCTTGCCAATATGCTGGCCCTGGCCGGCAGCGAGGACGCCGCACGCGGCATCATCCGGCGCGTGGTCCCGCAACACGCCGGCGAGTTTGTCGTCGAAACCATTCCGGCTGCAGATGGCTGGGATGTCTTCGAGGTTGAATCCAAGCCCGGGAAGATCGTCTTGCGTGGCAATACCGGCGTTTCGATTGCTTCCGCTCTCAACTACTACCTGAAAACCGTCGCTCACTGCCACCTCTCCTGGTGCGGCGACCAACTCAACCTGCCTCCGGTTCTACCCGCAGTGCCTGACAAGATCCGGATTGTCAATCCGCACCGTTACCGGGTGATGTTCAACTACTGCACCCTCAGCTATTCGTGTGCGTGGTGGGACTGGCCGCGTTGGGAACGGGAACTCGATTTCCTCGCCATGAACGGGATCAACACCCCGCTCGGTGTCATCGGACTCGAAGGCGTTTGGTACAACACTCTAACGAAAAACGGATTCACCGACGACGAGGCCCGCGCGTTTCTCGTTGGTCCGACGTTTTCCGCTTGGCAGTGGATGACCAACATCGAAGGTCACGGCGGCCCGCTGCCCAAGCACTGGATCGACGAACGCGTCAAGCTTGGGCAACAATGGATGAACCGGGCCCGCGAACTCGGCATGACTCCGATTCAGCAGGGATTTTCCGGCCACGTCCCGCGTCTGCTCAAACAGAAGCATCCTGAGGCCGCCATCGCGCTGCTGCAAGGTTGGTGCGGCTTTGAAGGCTCCGCCCAGCTTGACCCGACCGACCCGCTGTTCCAAACCCTCGGCAAGGCGTTTCTTGAGGAAAACATCAAACTCTTCGGCAACAGCCATCTGTGGGCCGCCGACCCGTTCCATGAAAGCGCGCCGCCCAAGTCCGGAGCCGAATATCTGGAGGCGGTTGGCAAGTCGATCCATGCCTTGTTGAAAGCCGCCGATCCCCAGGCGGTTTGGGCGATGCAGGCATGGTCGATCCGCAAGGAAATCGCCTGCGCCGTGCCCAAGGGCAGTTTGTTAGTTCTGGATCTCGGCGGTAGCAGTGATGGTTTCTGGGGGCATGACTTCGTCAAAGGCCAACTCCATAACTTCGGCGGACGGATCAACCTGCACGGCGACCTGCAGGCTGTGGCCCACAATCCGTTTGCAGCTGCGGTCGGGAAGAATCCGCAATGTGTCGGAATGGGCCTGTTCCCCGAAGCCATCATCCAAAACCCGGTCTTCTATGATTGTGTTTTTGATATGATCTGGCGCAAGGGTCCGGTTGAAGTCGAGGGTTGGCTCAAGGACTATGCCACCCGCCGCTACGGTGCCGCTTCGGACAACTCCGACAAGGCCTGGCAAATCCTCCTCAATGACGGCCCCTACCGCGGCGGCACCAGCGGTGTGGAATCCAGTTC
>JBAXCM010000763.1:0-1607 GCA_037141475.1 Verrucomicrobiota bacterium
CCATCACCATCGGTGATTGGCGCGGCTACGACCTCGTCGCCAAGCACTGACTGCGCTCAACTCCCTCCCCTTCAGCACCATAACTCCGCGACAATCCAGTGGTCCGATCGGACCACTGGATTGTCGCGGAACTTGCCCTGCTTGCCGACCGTTTTGGAACTCAGAAACCGACTACGTTTTTGACAAGATGCGAGCTAATCATTTTTTGAACTGCCGCCGTCATTGAGTCTGTTAGATCCCGCTTGGAACGTGCAGGTATGGTCGGCGTGCGGCAAGCGAAGCGCGACACCACTTTGGCTAGATGCCAAGCCTCGCTGCGCTCGCCATTAGGGCCGCTCTCTCGCAAGCCTGCGGATTTTGCAATCCGCTTCGCCGTGGTTTAGCAGCCAAGGCACACGTCTCACCCACCCCAGACACCCCGACAAAAATTTCCGAAAGACCCCCGGAGCGTGCTGCGTAAGGTGGGCAGCCGCGATCTGGTTGTCAAAGAATGAAGGCAAGCCATGTTCGCAAATACCAAACTAATGACTATATGATGACCCATACTAAATCCATCTGGCTGTTGATGGCCGCCTCTGTTGCAGTCCAAGCCGCTCCACCAGTGACAGTGCCGGTAGGCAAGCCGGGCAATGCGGCGGACTCCACGGGCTATGGAGCGGTGCCCTACGAATACAAAATCGGCAAATTTGAGGTGACCAACGAAGAGTATTGCGCGTTTCTCAACGCCGTCGCCAAAACCGACTCCTACGAACTCTACGACGGCCGCATGGGCGCCCAATACGGCGGCATCCTCCGCAGCGGCGAAGCCGGCAGCTTCACCTATAGCTTGAAAGATGCTATGGGCAAAAAACCCGTCAACTACGTCACCTGGCTCTCCTGCGTTCGTTACGCCAACTGGTTGAGCAACGGCGGCGGCAGCGGTGCCGACACGGAGAGCGGCAGCTACACGATCAAGTGGGGCCAAGTGACCCCGCCAAATCACGCTGCGCTGGCCGGCGGCAAAACGTTGAAATGGGCAATTGCCACCGAAAACGAGTGGTATAAAGCCGCCTATTTTGACGCCGAAAAGCCCGGAGGTCCGGGTTACTGGCCCTACGCAGTGAAAGGTGGCAGCGCCCCAGCCTGCGCCCTCAACAGTGATACGCCCACCGATGGCGGCAGCTTCGAGGCAGCACCCAGTCCATGGGGCACCTTTGACCAAGACGGCAACGTCTGGGAATACAACGAAACCATGACCGGTGATAAGGTCGGTCTGCGTGGCGGATCGTTCTATATGCACGACAAAGATGCATACCTACTCTCCACAACCCGCTATGACGTCGATGGCGGCAAATGGCCTAACTATGGCTTCCGAGTCGTCGCCCTCGGCTCCGGCAAAGCCGAACCTGCCAAACCCGCTAAACCCGCTAAACCCGCTAAATAACCTGCAGCCTTGCCTGCATGCAACCGTATAAATAGGCCCTCGGTTTCCGCGTTGCGTATCCTCTCGGCGCGGGAACCAGCCTCTAACACCGTCCCCTCCATCCCATGAAACACGCCCCCGCTTGGCTATCCGCCATCATCACTGCAACCGCCCTACACTCATCGATGGGTGCTGAGGTGCACTC
>JBAXCM010000764.1:0-1592 GCA_037141475.1 Verrucomicrobiota bacterium
CTCAGCCCGGCGTGCGGATCGCCGCCGGCGGGTGTCCCCGGTGCCATGCCGGGCATGCCTGCGTGGGGGTCGGCTGGGCCTGCGGTTTCGCTTGCGGGGGCTGGCGCATCCTTGGCGACGTCGTAACTTTTGATTTCGCTTTTGTGTTTGCAGGCGATGGCAGACACAAGGCAGAGGCTCAGGCAAAGAGGTGAGAGTTTCATGGACGGTAGATGGGAGCGGGCGGGCAGGCTCATCGCGTTGGCTCGACGAGTCAATGCCTAAGCGATGGATGCTGAGAAATTGTGGCATCCACTGCCCAAGCCGAGATGAGTGGAACCCCCGGTCCGCGTAGAAGACGGACCAAATTCCCCACTTTATTGATTATGAGTTCCTGATTATTCCGTTTGACAAATCAATCTTGCTTCGCGGCGAAAACCGGCCAAAGTCGCTGGGAAGCCAGTCACATGGGAATGAGGGACAACAAGAAACGCGCGGTGCTGCCGGAACCCCGGAGGTGGTCCAATGAAATCATTGGGATCGTGTTGGTGATTTGTGGCTTGGTGTTGCTGCTGGCGCTGGTTTCGTACAGTCCGGCGGACTTGCCGCGATGGGGATTGCTGGAGGCCTTTGCTGAGAAATCCGGCAAGGGTGGTGCCAATTTCATCGGTCCGGTGGGTGGGGTCCTGGGCTTTGCACAGATTATGTTCTTCGGTGCGGCAGCCTGCCTCATCCCGGTCTCCTTCATTTGGTTCGGCGTGGTCAAAATGGTCTTCGACAAGCACCTGTGGCCGAAGTTGATCCTCGGCGTGGTGGTCTTGTTGGTGGCCGGTGCCTGTTTTCTGCACACCGCAGACGTGTTTTTCATCGAGTGGGCGGGGCGCTGCAAAATCCACTATGGCCCCGGCGGGGTGATCGGCAGCGTCTTGGGGGGGGCGCTACTCTCCAAACTCATCGGCCGCACCGGCACCCTCCTGCTGAGCTCCACGGCCTATTTCATCGCCCTGATCTTGCTGGCTAACCAAACACCTGTTAGGTTTATCAAGATCTGTTATCATCACTGTCGCGAGCGTTTTCTTGCATGGCGGGCTGGTCGCAGCGAGGTGGATCCAGGGGCCGCCCGTGAGGCAGCGATGCTTGCCGAGCGTGAACGCCAGCGCGAGCGGCGCCGCAAAGATCGCGAAGCCTCGTCCACGGTCGCACCGCTCACGGTCGCCGCCGCCAGGACCTCTGCCAAGGTCGCCGACGAAGACGACCTCCAAGGGTTGCTGCCGTTGCGCGACACCCCTCCACCTCAAATCATCGATGCCTCGCAGCGCCGCAGTGCCAATCCGGCCACCTCCGGTCCCAGGCCCTTTGAGCGCAAGAAGTCGGGCCACCAATCGCTTTCGGTCACCGGCTTCGAGGACTACGAATTGCCGGGCTTCGACTTGCTCGACGCTGAAGAAGTCGAGGATGCCCCTGAGGCCAATCGCGCCGAGCTGCTTTACACTCAGCAAACCATTATCGAGACCCTCAAAGCCTTTGGCATTGAGGTGACCGCCGGCGACATCACCCGCGGCCCAACCATCACCCGCTACGAAATCTATCCGTCCACCGGACTGCGGGTATCG
>JBAXCM010000765.1:0-1573 GCA_037141475.1 Verrucomicrobiota bacterium
GTGAGCGGCAATTTCATCGGTTCAGGTATCGGCGGCGGAGTGTTCATGGACCACGGTGGAATTGTATCGTCCTGTGTCATCTACAGCAATGCCGCCCTCCAGGCAGCCGGGATATTCTGCTACGGTGGCGGATGGGTGCAAGACTCGACGGTGGACTACAATTGGGCCTCTTGGAATGTGGGGGGGGTTTGGATGCAGAATGGCGGAACCGTGACCAATTGCCAGATTGTTCGCAATTTCGGCAACGACTGGAGAGCCCTCGGCGGCGGAGTGCTGATCGGCGGACCGGAAGGGCGTCTGCTCAACAGCCTCATCGCCAGCAACACGGCCCCACTCGGCGCGGGAGTGGCCATCCAGGGCGCTGGTGGGGATAACCCGCCGGAAGTCCTCAATTGCGACATCTCCTTCAACATCTCCAGCAATGCCTGGAGCGGCACAAATGTGGCTGCCTTCGGCATGGGTGCCGGGATTTATATCCTTGCCGCGGGCGCGATGGAAGCCTGCCGCATTCACCATAACTACGCCGAGAGCACCGGCGGCGGTGGTGTAATCGAGATAGGTGGTTTGTTGCGCAATTGCCTGGTCTATGGCAACTGGGCCGGGGGAACCGGCGGCGGCATTCGGTTCGAGCCAAATCCCCAGGTCAAGGACTCCACGGGGGAAATCCAAAACTGCACCATTACCGGGAACTACGCCGTGGGGGCGGGAGGTGTTTATTTCAATGACAAAGGCACCCTCAAGAACTGCATTGTCTATGGCAATTCGGCCTTCCAGAACTCCGAGTACATCAATGTGATGGGCGGCATTATGGACCACTGTTGCACCTGGCCGGACCATCCGGATAGCTTCACTGCCACGGTCACCAATGCGCCGTTGTTCGCCAACGCCATGGCTTTCGACTTCCATCTCCTGAGCGGCTCACCGTGCGTCAACATGGGTGCGAACGCAGAGTGGACGGAAGGCACCACCGACTTCGAAGGGAACCCGCGCATCCGCAACGCGGTGGTGGACATCGGTGCGTATGAATCGCCCTGGTGGGGCGTGCTGTCTGACGTTGACGGTGACGGCTACACCGATTGGCAGGAGGTGTATGTGTTGGGCACAAACCCAACCAACAGGCTATCGCGCTTGGAGTTGCTGGCCTCAACCAACTCAGCGGCCGGCCCGGTGATCCGTTGGCAGAGCGTGGCGGGCAAGCTCTACAAGATCGACCGATCCAGCGATCTCGGCGGCTCGCCCACTTTCACGAACCTGGTGTCCGGCATTGTCGGTTTGCCAAACACGACTACCTATGTGGACACCAGCGCGACCGGCAAGCCTGGTCCATTCTTCTACCGCGTGGGTGTGCCTTACTAATCGCCGGAAATTGGAGCAAGCGGATCTCCTGTAAGAGGGTGTTAGGGGGCGCACGACAGATTCCTTCTGGTCCGTGCGCCCCATCACTCTGGAAGGCTGCGCTTTCGGGGATTCCCAGAGCGTCGCGCACCCACTCGCCCCGGAGCCACACCGTAGGCACACCGTAACCGTCCGGCGAAACCGTGCGGGGCGCACGGCGCGTCGGCTAGTTGTGCGG
>JBAXCM010000766.1:0-1566 GCA_037141475.1 Verrucomicrobiota bacterium
GCTTTGTGCGAGTTGGTCGTGTAGAGGGTGCGATTGACCAGTTGGATTTGGATCAGGCGCCAGGAAAGCCCGCTGAGTGCGATCACCAAGACCCCACACAAGAAGATGCAACGATTTTGGAACTTGCGGCTCACGGGTTACGGTCTGGCGGAAGCCACGGCGGCTGGCGGCGCTGGATTGACGTCCTCGGGCAGGCCTGGGGGGATGGGCCGCAATGCGGAACCGATGTCTTCGAGTTGTTTGCGAATGGCAAAACGATTCAGGATGGCATCACTGCGCATCTGGGTGGTGCGGATGTCGAGTTTGTATTGTTCAATGCGCCGTTCAATGGCCTCGATTTCTCGGGTGATCTTGACTTGGCGGTTTTTGTAAATCGCGTGTTGCACGCCCCCTCCGGCGGCAATGACAAAGCCAACGATGAGGGCAAAAAAGATTGAGACAGGGGTGCGGGGAGCGGATTTGAGACGGTTCATGGCGTTATTCCAATAACTGCGCAACCCGCAGCTTGGCACTGCGGGAGCGGGGGTTGCGGATGGTTTCTTCGGCGCTCGGGCTGATCGCCTTGCGGGCTAATAACCTGAACTGGTAGTCCGGGTTTGGCCGCGGTTCCGGCCAGCCAGGGTCATCAATAAAAGGGGCCGAGTGGCGACGCAAAAAATGTTTCACGATTCGGTCCTCCAAGCTGTGAAAGGTGATAACAAGCAGGCGACCGCCGGGTTTCAGGACACCAGCGGCAACCGCGAGTGCGGATGTCAGGCTGGCCAACTCCTCATTAACCGTCATGCGAATCGCCTGAAAACTGCGGGTGGCCGGATGAATTCTGCTGTGGCGGCCGACCGCCTTTTCGATGCATTCTGCAAGTTCGGTGGTGGTGGTAAAGGCCCGCAGAGAGCGGTGTTTGACGATGGCAGCCGCGATGCGCCGGGCCTGGGGTTCCTCGCCGACCTCGAACAACAGCCGTGTGAGACTTGCTTCTGACCATGTGTTGACAATCTCGGCTGCACTGTGGGCGCAGGACGGTCCCATCCGCATATCCAGCGGACCTTCCCTCTGAAAGGAAAATCCGCGGCTGGCACAATCCAATTGGCGCGAGGAGACCCCTAGATCCAATAACAAGCCATCGGCCTTCTCGCCGCGCCGGATGGACGGGGTTTCCAGAACATTGGCGAAGTTGCCCTCCCACGTTTCGAAGCGTTCGCCAAAACGTGCCAAGCGTTCGCGGGCATGGGCCAAGGCTTCCGGATCGCGGTCGATACCCAGCACCCGGGCACCGCCACTGAGGAAAATTTCACTGTGGCCGCCGCCGCCGAGCGTCCCATCGATGATGAACGAGTGTCCTGCGGCGGCCATCCACTCGCCCACCTCAATCGGAAATACCGGCAGGTGATAGCCGTCACCATGGCCAGCCTCAGCGTCTGCCGATACCCCATTCGCCGACCGCCGCAGTGCAAAACAGCCAAAAACACTGCGCACGGCCGGCCCATGAAACGCGGTGGCAGCCCCGGCACCCGGGCTCACCTTCCGCCCAACAAAAAAAGCCAACGATGGCCGCGCCGACCACCAGCC
>JBAXCM010000767.1:0-1561 GCA_037141475.1 Verrucomicrobiota bacterium
GGACAGAAGGTTTCAATGGAGTGTTCATCATGCGGTTCTGGGACGTTAGGAGCCATCATTTTATGATCAATCGGGGGCGAGCGCGTCAAAAGCTGGTGAGCTAGCTAGTCGGAAAAGCGTACCGAGATCATGCGAAATTGGGCCTCTAAGGCAACGAAGGCTTCGCAAATATCGGGGTCAAAATGTTGTCCTCGACCAGCAATTACTATTTCGCTCGCCTGTTCATGCGACATCGCCGCCTTGTATATCCGACGGCTGATCAAGGCGTCATAGACATCAGCTACCGCCATAAGTCGTGCCGAAAGCGGAATTGCCTCGCCAGCCAGGCCCTCGGGATAGCCGCTGCCGTCCCACTTTTCATGGTGCGAGAGTGCGATTTCCTTGGCCACCTCGAGCAGCGGCACGCTAGTACCAACCCGCTGAAGTGCGTTTTCAATTGCATTGCAACCGAGGGCACTGTGCGTCTTCATGATTTGGAATTCATCCGCATCCAGTGGGCCTGGTTTGAGCAGAATCCGGTCGGGGATTCCCACCTTGCCAATGTCGTGCAAAGGCGCCGCCTTGAAGAGGCGATCTACAACCACCTCGCTCAGTGCTTCGGAAAACCGCACATGGGTGCTCAAGTACTTGGCCAGAGCAAGCATGTAATGCTGGGTGCGCAAAATGTGGTTGCCGGTTTCGTTGTCGCGCGTTTCGGCGAGTGACGCCAAAGCCACCATAGTCACTTCCTGGCTGATGCGAAGTTCTTCGGCACCACGGCGGATCTCTTCGGTGCGGCTTTCCACCTCCTGCTCAAGATACACGTTGCGATCCTGCAAAAAAACGGCGGCGGCCTTGAGTGCCAAGTGGGTGCGAACGCGGGCTTTGACAATGGGTGGGCTGCACGGCTTTGAGATGTAGTCGACCGCACCGAGCTCAAAACCAAGCTGTTCGGAGGCCGCATCGCTCTTTGAGGTGAGAAAAATGACCGGAATTTGACTTGTTTCCGGTTTGGATTTGATTTGACGGCAGACCTCGAAGCCATCGATGCCGCCCCACATTTCGACATCGAGAAACACGATATCGGGCAGCATTCCAATACCCATATCAGCGGCTCCAGCGAGTATTGCCAGGGCCTCCTCGCCCGAGTTCACCTCGACGATCTGGAAACCGGCCGCGGCCAGCGTGACGCCGAGCATGCCCGCCGCAACCGGATCGTCATCGACGATCAGGATGCGAGCGCCGGACGCCGCGGTGAAAGAGGTGGCCTCTACATCAGGTTTCAGGTTCATCATGCGTGGGTCTTGTCTATCATTAATATGCGGCGGGTGGTTCAATCACTTTCGCCAATGCATCCATTGCCAGCGGCCAGGCTGCGGCCAGCGCAGTGAAGTCTTCGTTGCGGCGCGCCGGTTCGTCCATCAGCGACGCGGAGATTGAAGTCTTCTACACCCGCGGTGAAAAGCCGGTCGGCGTGTTGCGTGTGCTGCGTGCACTTGACGCGCTGCTGATCCGCTCACCCGACGACCTGCACCGCATCACTTACGAATACCTGCAGGACGCCGCCGCCCACACGGTGCGC
>JBAXCM010000768.1:0-1556 GCA_037141475.1 Verrucomicrobiota bacterium
ACCACCGTTTCACGTCCCACTTCAGCGTGCACGGAGAGTTGCCCGGGGTGCTCGATGAACGGGTGGTGGAGGATGGCTTGATCCTCACCTCGCGAGGTGCTGGCACGGCAGTGGAATTCGGTCTGGCGCTGGTGCGGCGTCTCGCCGGGGAGGCTGCGGCACGCGATGTGGCTGCGGCAATCATGGCTTGAGGGGTGGTGCTATTGAAATATCCACTGTGCGCTTGCGTTAGGCGGGGATGTCGGGGATGGTTTGCGGCGTGACGTCCGACCTCCGCAAGCCATGGTGGCTGCTGCCCAACCTACTCAGCCTTGATGCCCCCCTGGTGGCGGTTGTGTGGCTGTGCCTGTTTGCCAGAACCTGGGGCGTGAACTACCACCCGACGCATGGTTATGTGTTGCTAGGGCTGGGGGTGTGGGTGCTGTACGTGGCGGACAGGTTGCTAGACGCGACGGTGCATGGTGACTCGCCGCGCTGCCGGGCCCGCCATCACTTTCACCGCAAGCATTGGCGCAAATTTGTGTGTGCAGCGGTGATAGCGGCCATCGCCGCGCTGGTGACGGTGTTGATGCAGAGCCCGATGAGGATTTTCTCCTATCTGATTGTGGAGGGGCTGCTGGTGGCGGTGTTCTTTGCCATCGCCACCTTTACGGCCCCAGCGATTGAAGACATTCCCTACTTCAAAAATATTGTGGCGGGCATTGCCTTTGCTTTCGGCACGGCGTTGGTGGCGCATGTTTATTTGTATGACCGGGGGATCCAAGATTTGTTAATGTCGCGCGAGTTTCATGCGTTTGCGGTGCTGTGCATATTGAATATTTCCGCGATCGACCTGTGGGAGCACGCCAGCCGCCATCCTGATCCAGAGGTGCAGGCGACCGATGAATTATCGCTGACATTGCCCCTGACGTTGCTCGCCGGAGCCTCGTTGTTTTTTGCGTTGCAGGCGGAGCAGCATAGTTCACGGCCATTTTTCTACGCGGTTTTAACAGGTTCGGCGCTATTGCATGTGATCAACCGGATGCGGGCGAGGTTTTCCTTGGAAGCTTTGCGGGTGCTCGCGGATTTGGCTTTGGTGGCCCCGGCACTGGTGTTTTTCTCCTTCCCAAGTACCTGACCATGAAGGATGCCAGCTGCTTGCGTTTGGTTTTCGTTGCCACCGGCGACATTGCCTTGCCGGCATTCCGCCACTTGTTGGAGGTCGGGCCCCGGCCGCTGGCGTTGGTCACCCAACCGGACAAGCCAGTGGGCCGCCACCAGACGCTGATGCCGCCCTCTCTCAAGCTGGAGGCTCTCCAGGCGGGTGTCGAGGTCTGGCAGCCAAGGGTCATCGGGGATGTGAGCCGGGAGTTGGCGGCGCTGGCCCCTGACGTCGTCGTCGTCATGGCCTACGGGCAAATCCTCCGTGCAAACATTCTCTCACTGGCCGGCTGCGCCATCGTCAATTTGCATGCCTCGCTGTTGCCTCGGCATCGGGGTGCCTCGTGCATCCAAGCCGCCATCGATGCCGATGACTCCACCTCTGGAGTGAGCGCCATGCACGTCATCCGTGAACT
>JBAXCM010000769.1:0-1537 GCA_037141475.1 Verrucomicrobiota bacterium
GCCGGTGCCAAGTCGGTGGTCGGCGTGGATGTGGGAAGTGCCCAGTTGCACCCCAAGCTGCGCAGCGATCCGCGCGTCCTGTGTGTGGAAAAAGTGAATGCGCGTGCGCTCACGGCCGAGGATTTGATCCAGGCTTATGAGGACAGCACGGGTGAGGATGGCCAGTTCGAAGTCGACGATGAAAATGGCGATGACGAAGAATATGACGATCAGGATGAAACATCCAGCGATGCGGAGGCGGTTCAAACCGAGTCCGAGTTCGTGCCGGAATTTGATCTGATCGTGGCCGATCTGTCCTTCATTTCCCAGACACTGGTGTTGCCAGCTGTGGTGCCCTTGCTTAAAGCGGGCGGTACTCTGTTGACCTTGGTAAAACCTCAATTTGAACTGCAGCCCGGTCAGGTCGGCAAGGGCGGCATTGTCAAAGAGCCGGAGTTTTACGTCGTCGTGGAGCAGCGTTTGCGTGAAGCATGCGCTGCTCTGGGGCTGACCGTTACCGCGTGGTTCGATTCGCCCATCACAGGCGGCGACGGCAACCGCGAGTTTTTTATTTGCGCCGTTAAACCGGCTGAATGAAACCCTGCGCAGCCAATGCGCAGGTTTGGTAGGAGAAATAAGCATGTCATCACGCAAGCGTGTCCCCCTGAGCCTGGAGTTTTTCCCGGCCAAGAATCCGGAGGTTGCCGCCAAGTTGGTCGGCATCCGCAAAGACCTGTCGGCATTGCAACCCGAGTTCTGCTCGGTCACCTTTGGTGCTGGTGGCACCACCCAGGCCGGTACCTTCAGCACATTGCGCGAGATGGTGAGTGAGGGCACGGTTGCGGCCTCGCACCTGTCCTGCATTGGTGCAACGCGTGACTCGATCCGTGAGCAACTGGCCGAACTTAAGGCAATCGGGGTGAAGCGCATCGTCGCTTTGCGCGGCGATTTGCCCAGTGGTTATGGCGTGGGTGGCGACTTCCGCCACGGCAGCGATTTGGTGAGCTTTATCCGCTCTGAAACGGGCGACTATTTCTCGATTGAAGTGGCGGCCTATCCGGAAGTTCATCCGCAGGCAAAGTCGCCTGTCGCCGATCTCGAGGCCTTTTCCATCAAGGCTAATGCAGGTGCTAATTCCGCGATCACACAGTACTTCTTCAATGCGGACGCTTACTTCCGTTTCCGCGATGACGTTCGCGCCATGGGGGTGGAGATTCCGATCATTCCCGGCATCATGCCGATTACCAACTCGACGCAGTTGATGCGCTTTTCGGATACCTGTGGCACCGAGATTCCTCGTTGGATCCGTCTGCGCCTGCAAAGCTTTGGCGAGGACACGGCGTCGATCAAGGCCTTCGGTATGGATGTAGTGACTGACCTATGTGAGCGCCTGCTTTCAGGTGGAGTCCCGTCACTGCATTTCTACACCATGAATCAGAGTGCGCCTGTGCTGGCACTTTGTTCTTGTCTCGGGTTGACGCCTGTTGCTAAGGAGCGAGTGCTTACGGCTGTGGTGTAGGTTTTTTACTCCCCACTCCCCACTCCCCACTCTCCACTC
>JBAXCM010000770.1:0-1532 GCA_037141475.1 Verrucomicrobiota bacterium
ACAACCAACTCACCGGTGAACCCGGCATGAAACGCTTGTTGTTCGATGAAAATGGCAATAAATTGCTAGAAGAACAGGTGGCTCGCCCGCGCCCCGGCGGCACCCTCGTCACCACCCTCAACCTCGACTGGCAAAAGCTTGCCGAAAAAGTGCTTCGCAACGGCTGTCGACGCGGGGCCATGGTGGTCATCGACGTGATCACAGGCGAGGTGCTGGTGATGGCCTCTCGACCGTCATTTGACCTCAACCACTTTATTCCCGGGATTAGCGACACCGAGTTCAAGGCCCTACAGGATGATGCCGCGCAGCCATTGTTCGGCCGCGCCTTTCAATCCGCCTATCCCCCCGCCTCTTCATTCAAGCCCGTTATCGCCCTAGCCGCCCTCAACAACGGCACGGTCAGTGAAAATTCCACCATCGACTGCCCGGCTTCCATCCAAGTCGGTAATCACGTTTTCAACAATTGGAGCAAAACCCCCGAGGGACCCATCAATGTTCGCCGCGCTCTGGCCCGATCCTGCAACCCATGGTTCTATCAAGTTGGCATCAAAGTGGGTCCGACCGCCTTTCTGGGGCTGGCGCGGCAGTTGGGCTACGGTGAGCGCAGCGGGTTACCGCTCATCGGTGAGACGGCGGGCTTGGTTCCCAACGACGCGTGGATGCTCAAAAATGAGCGCCGCCGCATTCTCGACGGGGATACCGCCAATTTGTCCATTGGCCAAGGGTCGCTGCTGGCCTCACCGTTACAGGTGGCACAGGCGATGGCCGGCATCGCCAATGGCGGGGCCCTGCCGCGGCTCCAGCTCATCAGCCAGATCCAAGATACCCGCGGTCGGGTCGTCAAAGTCAATGTGCCCGAGCGCAAGCATTGGCTCGGTGTCGATGCCAAAGCCGTCGAGGTGGTGCGCGAGGGCATGGCCGACGTAGTCAACAGCGGCTACGGCACCGGCGGCAGCGGTGCCTTGAGCTACACCCAGTTGTGCGGTAAAACCGGCACCGCCCAATGGGGGCCAAAGGCGAAAAACCAGAACTTGGCTTGGTTTGCCGGCTTTTTGCCCAAGGACAACCCGCGCTATGCATTTGCCGTGCTCTACGAGGGACGGCCGGGTGAAATCATCTCAGGCGGTCACATGGCAGCTCCGATGGTGCGCAATTTTTTTGAACCGATCAAAAACGATATCAAAGACATCATCGCGCCGCCCAAGCGTGCCCTCATCGTCGTTGACGACAATGACCCACCCGCCAAACCGGCCAGCGACGAGCATCCACCCGAGGGCGGATTGCCGCCGGCGACGCCAGTGGAAAGACTGCCTCGGGCGCTGCCAGTCGAGCCCCTTCATCCGGATGAAGAGCCGCCCAAAGCTACGCCCCAGCGCCGCGCCCAGCCGGAGGATGATGATGTGCGCGACGAAAACATTGGCGTGCCCTGAGCAGTTTAGGCTGGACCTTTGGCCGCTCCTGCCTCACACAGGTTGTCCCGAGGGGCAATTCCTGTCGCCCGGGGAAAACCTGCAATATACTCACTCCCCCAT
>JBAXCM010000771.1:0-1529 GCA_037141475.1 Verrucomicrobiota bacterium
CCGCCATGCTAAAACGCACTGCCGACCTGCTCATCGCATTTCTGGCGATGTATCCCAAAGACCCGCTGGCCGACGATGCCGGATTCTCGCTGGCTAACTGCCTGCTTACGCTGAAGAATTACCCGCTGGTTGTTTCGTTAGGGAATGAGTTTGCCAAGAAATACCCGGACAGTCCGATGGCCCCCGGCTTCCAATACATGAGTGCTCTCGGGCTTTTCTGGCAAAACCAGTACGCCGAGGCGCTGGCTGCCGCCAAGGTGGTGGCAGACGGCGATAGCAAGGACCGCAATTTCGCCCGTTACATTCTGGGCCAGATCTATCACGCCGAAAGCAAGCCCAAGGATGCCATTGAGTGGTACAACAAGGTCAAGGACGTCTATCCGGATGCCGGGGAAGCCATTGCCTACTTTGAGAAAAAATCCATTGCCCTGGACGAAATCACCGTGGTCAAACCAGGCGAACCCGTTGAACTCACGCTCAAGTACCGCAACATCAAGGAGGTATCGCTCCAAGTCTATCGGGTGGATCTGATGCAACTCTATCTCCAGCAGAAAAACCTCAGCGCCATCACCAGCGTACAACTTGCCGGCATCCGCCCGGAACTCGAACAAACCACCGTGCTGGGCGATGGCAAGGATTTCGTCGAGAAAGAACGCAAACTCTCCCTCAAATGGAAAAATGAGGCGGCCTATCTGATCATCTGCCGCGGCGACGACCTCTTCACCAGCGGCATGGTCCTCATCACCCCACTCAAAATTGAAGTCCAACAAGACCCCACCAGCGGCCGGGTCCGCGCCAACGTGCTCGACACCGTCAAGGGTGGCTACCGGCCCGAGGTTCACGTCAAGGCCATCGGCAGTGCTGACACTGAGTTCCGCAGCGGCGAGACAGATCTGCGCGGCCTCTTCATCGCCGATAACGTCCACGGCAAAGCCACCGTCATCGCCCGTGAAGGCGAGTCTCGCTATGCGTTCTTCCGCGGCGACACCTGGCTCGGTGCCGCACCCAATGCCCCCGCCGCCAAGTCCCAACCGGCAGCACCCCAGGGCCAACAACTCGACTATCAAGACAACCTCAACGACCAGAACGACAAGATCCAGCAGTTCAATAACGGCAAGTTCAACGAGCAGCGCCGCCAAGCACCTAACAAAGGCGTCCAAATGAAGCAAGCGTTCTGATAGCTATTCGAGTTTGACCCTATAGAAATCGCATTTTCCACCCGTCGGCAATGTGGTGTCAGTGAAAACCGTTTCACCACTTTGGCCGGACACACCGGTGGCGATAGAACCCATGAGCGAGTGTCATTGCTGCGCAGGACGCTGAACGAGACTCCTGTCGTGAGAAGACAACGCCGGCCTAACAACGTGGCTGACACCGGCTTGTTGGATTTTCATACAAACGATTTTCGGGCACCAACGCCAGCAGCTCAAGGATTATTGGCGCGCTTTGAAAATTTTCCTAACGGAACAAAGATTCATGCAAGGGTAGGACGCTGCCAACGTGATGGCTGCCGGTGACGGTTTCACGAT
>JBAXCM010000772.1:0-1520 GCA_037141475.1 Verrucomicrobiota bacterium
TCGACCTCGTCAGCAATGTCACCATCACGCCGGCGGCGGTGGTGGCCGCCAACGCTCCGAACACCAGTGGTGGCGTGCTGACGGCGGTGCAAGACACGGCCACGGCGCTGAGCACAGCCAATTTCGGCTACTCTGATCCGAATAGCGTGGCGCTCGGCTCCGTGCAGATCATCTCGCTGCCGGCTCTTGGCACCCTCAAGTATAACGGAACCGCGGTGCTGAGTAGCGCTTTGCCGCTGACGGTGACGGCGGCCAACTTTGCCAATCTGACGTACCAGGGGGCCTTGAATGGGTACGCGACGCCTTACACGCAAATCGGCATCAAGGTTGCGAACACGAACAACGTTTGGAGTTCCACCGCGTGGTTGACGGTCAATGTAACGCGCCTCAACCATGCGCCAACTTCCATCGGCGGTTCGGTGATTCTCAAACCCAACACCGTCAAGACATTTGCGGCGGGTGACTTTCCATTCGTGGATGTCGATACGGGCGACACGTTGGGCGCGATCAAGGTGGTCACGACGCTGCCGGCCCATGGCACACTGAGTCTGAATGGCACGCCTATCACCTCGGTTCCGGGCGCGGTCATTCCCGTGGCCAGCATCGGGACTCTAACCTACACGCCGGCTGCGGGCTACCTCGGTGCCGACTCGTTCAAGTACCAAGTGCGCGATGCGGCGCTCTTCAGCGCGGATGCCACCATGGCCATCACCGTCACCTCAGACATCACCGTGCAAAACGGAAGCTTCGAGACACCGGGGGCTGTTACGGATGCCACTTGGACGCATATCGCCCCCCTCTGGAATCCTTCCCCCGATTCCGCAAACGGGCAGAGCCATGCGGGAGCGTATTTCACCAACGCCGCAGACGGTACTTGGTATGCCAGTTTCATGACTGCTGGATTTTCAATCACTCAGAACCTGCTGTCCACCGTCCATGCGGGAGATGTCCTAGCGGTCACGTTCTATGTTGGCAAGGATACCACGACGTCGGGGGTCATCACGGCTTCCTTGATGGTTGGCTCCACTCCCTACAGCCAAAATTTTGACACAACTTCTCAGGCTGTGGGCACCTGGGCACCCTACACCTTGTCTGTGACCCCTGCCAACGCGGGCAATCTGAGTCTGCAATTCAGCTCGGTGAGCGGCAGGGCGTGGCTCGATAAAATCAGCAATATTTCGGTGACACCCACCTTGGCGCCGTACTCAACCAACGCCACGCTGACGGCCACGGAGGATATTGCCACGCCACTGGCTGCGGGCAATTTCGGCTACGCGGATTCGAATTCGGTCGCGCTGGCCGTCGTGCAGATAACCTCGCTGCCGACGCTTGGTACCCTCAAGTACAACGGCTCCACCGTGGTCAATGGGGCGCTACCGCTGACGATTGCGGCAGCCAACCTCGGCAACCTGACCTACCAGTCGGCGCTGTATGGCTTCGGTGCGCCATACACGACATTTGGGATCATGGTCCAGAACGCGAACAGTTTGTGGAGCATCGGTACCACGACGATGACGGTG
>JBAXCM010000773.1:0-1518 GCA_037141475.1 Verrucomicrobiota bacterium
CGAGGGATGGGCGGGTGAGCGGCGTGCCAAGCAGAACTGGCAGTATAGTAGGCTTCCAGGGCTGTATGGTGGGCGACGAGGCGGGGTTCCTCGGCAGTAATGATTTCCTTGATCACGGACATAGGCGCTGTCGCTATTGTATCGTTGGGATCGCCCTGAATGATTATGATCTGACCAGGAGCGACGACAGGGATATTCGGGATCCACTGACGGGCAAAGCGCCGAATGGCGATGCTGCTGAAATTGGAATGAATGAGAAATATACTGTAGCTCTCGCCTTTGTGCACAATGCGTCCAACGCCCGCGAGCAAGCCGATGTCAAACCCGCAGACAGCCTGGTACTGTACAAGCGTTTCCTGATCGGTCCAATTGACCACGCTTACCTTGTGATCGTAAACTGTGGCACCTAGGTTCAGGTTGTGGTGGTGTTCCCAAACACGACGGGCAATTTGCTCCGGAGTGGGTGTGACGGGTTTAACCCATGGCGATGGAGGAGGCGGCGGCGGCAGGTCAGGCCGGGTGGAAGGTTCGCCGCGTTGGATCGTGAGTGTGCGGGAATTCGCAGTAGGGACGGTAACGGACGCCTCGATGCGGATGGGGCGGACCACTTTGCGTGGGGGGGGCACCGGCGGAGCGAATGGCGGCACCTCCAATGACCCAGGAACGAAAGTGCTGGCGGCTGCTTTGCCTTCCTGCGCAGGGAGGCTCTGCATCGCCTCGTCTTCGCTGCTTGTGATGGCGGGCTCGCCGCTTGCGGGTGATTCAGGCTCTGCTGGCGTTTGGGCGGCAAGCAGGCCTTGACTGATCACGAAGGCACACAGGATTCGGGGAAGCATCGGCGTGGTGGGTAGAATTTTGTTGGATTCGCTCGTCAACGAACCGGTAACATTTGGAGTCGTGGCATGTGCGCTGACGAGGTCAATACAATTTCCAACAAATTTTCAGCGTGACCACTCATAGAGAGGGTCGAATAAAATGTCCTTATTTCCGGGCTTAAATCCAGCCATTCGACTCATTCGTCTCACCCGATCCACATCTCTAAATCCGCCATCGCGGCCCTGACGTTGCCCTTGGCCCCTTCCGCAATCTGGCGGGTAATCCCAATAGGAGCACCCCAGCGCCGGGCGAGGAAGGCCGCGAGAGCCTCGTTATCCGGTGGCTGGAGGCGGACCGATTGGAAGCGGGTCTGAAAGCGTTCCGTTAGGCTGGACAGGTCAAGGTTCGTGGTGCCGAGGAACGCGTGACCCGGTCTCATGCGGTCGAGGTAAGTGAGGAGCATGTCCTGGGCATCTTTGGAACATCGGTCGAGTTCATTCACCACTTTGATAGACCAAGGGCCGAACATAGACGCATAGGCAAGCGAGCGGGTCCACTCGCGGGCGAGGTCCAGCCGGACTTCCAAGCCGCTCACGTCCTCGATGGCGGCGGGGTGGCTGGCGAGCGTGCGGGCGATCAGGTTGACCAGGCTGGTCTTGCCGATGCCGGGAGCGCCGGAGATCAGGAGCTTGAGCGGTTGGT
>JBAXCM010000774.1:0-1518 GCA_037141475.1 Verrucomicrobiota bacterium
GTCCAGAGCCAGCCCGGGCGCGGCACGCAGTTCCAGGTCTTCCTGCCGGCCAGCCAGGCGGCGGAAACCAAACCGGCCAGTCAGGCAAGCCAGCCTCTCCCACGGGGCTGCGGGGAACTGGTGCTCGTGGTGGACGACGAGTCAAGCGTGCGGCAAGTGACGCGGCGGATGCTGGAGCACAGCGGCTATCGCGTCATCGAGGCGGCGAATGGAGCCGAGGGGTTGACTCAGTTTGTGGAGCGCCAGTCAGACGTGCAAGTGGTGTTGACGGACCTGGCGATGCCAATCATGGACGGCGTGGCGTTCATCCGGGCGCTGCGGCAATTGAACCCGCAGGTCCGGGTCATTACAGTCAGCGGACGTCAATCCAACGCGCATTTGCCGGCCGACCTGGGATTGCCGGAGGAATTCCACCTGTCCAAACCGTTCAGTGCGAGCCTGCTGTTGGAGACCTTGCACCACGTGCTGCATCCGCGAGAAGCCGGTCGCACGGCAGGCAAACTGGAACCCTAATGCGCGTATTGCGCCCGGCTGCACGCAGTCCCCTTAGCGCTCCCGCCAAGCCCAAGGCGGCTTCGTAAACCGGAGTGCCCGCCGGCGGCGCCAGTTCTCGCTCTGCCCCCGCCGCCGCTCACCCAGCGCAACCCCCCGGTCTCGACGGCTAACAAGGGCTGACAAAATGGCTAACGAAGCACGCACAGGCAACCAGATCGGCCGGCTCAATTTAACTATTGCTTGAGCGAGGATCATTGCGATTGACCCCATCCTGCCAGTCTGACAGCGTGATTTCATGATAACACAGAGTGAAAAACAATGTTCCCTCTCCCGCGCAGCGTCAATAAACCGGAAGGCGCGAAAAAAGCAAAACCCTGTTATCAATACCCTCCTCAACTTCGTGTCCCTGATCGCGCTGGCGGCCATGGTTCCCGGGGCGAGTGCCGCCACCGCCCCCGTGAACACAGTCCCGCCGGTGGTGTCGGGCACTTGGGCTGTGGGTGGGACGTTGACAACCACCGATGGCACGTGGACCGGAACACCGACGATAACCTTTACCTATCAGTGGCAGCGTTGCATCCATGCCGACGGCGGCACAGTCATTAACATCCCTGGTGCAACCCAGAGCTCCTATACGGTAGTGAATTCCGACGTGCATAATTTTATCCGGGTCGTCATCACCGGCCACAACAGTGCCGGCAGCGGCACCGGCATTTCGATCACCACTGGCAACGAGAAGACAGTCCCCGCGGACCAGTCACCGATGGCCGGTACGGCTGTGGACGCCGCAGTGTCCGCGACGATCACAGAACTGACGCCCAATACCACGCACTACTTCGCGGTCTTTGGCGCCAACAACTGGACCCCCAGCGGTTCCGGCGGTATGCTGGGCAGTATTCTCTCATTCACGACCGGTCCAGCCACGGACACCTACTACTACAGTTTCACCGGCGCGGATACGTTCACCGTCCCGGCCGGGGTCACGTCCATTCACGTGGTTGCCACCGGAGGTGGTGGTGGCGG
>JBAXCM010000775.1:0-1511 GCA_037141475.1 Verrucomicrobiota bacterium
GCCAAGATGACGGCAGATGGGCAGTTGGCATGGGACGTGCCGGCGGGCGACTGGACGATCCTGCGCATGGGATACACGCCTAATGGCCGTATCAACGTGTCGGCCCCGACCGAAGGTTTTGGCCTCGAATGCGACAAGCTCAGCAAAGAGGCCGCGCAGGCGCACTGGGACGGAGGCATGGGCAAGGTTCTCTCCGAGCTCGGGCCGCTGGCGGGTAAGGTCAAGTCAGGCCTCAACAGTGTGCTCATCGACAGCTATGAGGTCGGCACGCAGAACTGGACGCAGAATTTCAAGCAGGAGTTTCAGAAACGCTGCGGATACGATATTTCGCGCTTCCTGCCGGTTTTCACCGGCCGGGTGGTGGATAGCCCCGAGATCACCGAGCGCTTCATGTGGGATCTGCGCCGCACGATCAGTGACTTGTTCGCGGAGAACTACTCCGGACAATTCCGGGACATGGCGCACCGCGCCGGACTGCTCTACGCCGTGGAACCTTACGGCAACTGTCCTTCCGACGACATGCAATACGGCAGTTATGCAGACATTCCGATGAGCGAGTTCTTTGTGGTACAGGGTTTGGGCAATGCCAAACTGGCGTCTTCGATCGGCCATGTTTATGGGCGCAAATATGTGGGCGCGGAATCCTTTACCGGACAGCCCCATGACAGCAAGTGGATTAATGATCCCTATTCCATGAAGGCACAGGGCGATGCGGTCTATTGCGGCGGCGTCAACCGCCTCATCCTCTGCCTCTTCGCGCACCAGCCCTGGACCGATCCCGCGCGTCTCCCCGGCATGACCTTGGGCCAGTGGGGCACCCATTTGGACCGCACGGTGACGTGGTGGGAACAGGGCAAAGACTGGATGAAATATCTCGCCCGCTGCCAGTATCTCTTGCAGCAGGGGCAGTTCGTCGCGGACGTCTGCATCTATGGCGGCGAGAATGCGCCGGGCAGCCCGGGCGGTGCCGATCTGCCGCCAGGCTACGACTATGACAGTTGCGACCGGGGCGCGCTGAGCCTGATGTCCGTGAAGGACGGCCGCATCGTGCTGCCCTCGGGCATGAGCTACCGCGTGCTGGTGCTGCGCAGTGGCAAGACCATGTCTCCCGGCGTGCTCAAGACGATCGGGAAATTGGTCGAGGCTGGTGCCACGGTGGTCGGGCCGAAGCCGGAGATGGCCCCCGGCCTGATCGGCTACCCAGCCAGCGACGCCGAGGTGAAACAACTTGCCGACGCGATTTGGGCCAAGGGCATCCTTGACCAATCACCCGCGCAAGCACTCGCTGCGCTCAAGGTGAAGCCGGACTTTGTCTGCGCCAACCCTGCGGCCCGGCTCCAATACATCCACCGCTCGGCAAACGGGGCGGATCTCTATTTCGTGGCGAGTCAGAAGACGACGAGCCATGAAGTCGAGTGCACATTCCGCGTGAGCGGCAAGGTGCCGGAGTTCTGGCAGCCGGAGACCGGAGTGATTGAAAAGGCTCCGGTCTATACGGAGCAGAACGGGAG
>JBAXCM010000776.1:0-1507 GCA_037141475.1 Verrucomicrobiota bacterium
TCCAAAAACTTAACTCGTTGCAAATCAACGAGTTAAGTTTCAGAGTCTCAAAAAAGCCTGAAAAATGGCCGAAAAAAGGCAAAAAAAGTGCAAAAATGCCGAATTCTAACAACCCTCTAAGAAACTCGGGTTGGGCGTGGATGGATGCGCGGATGGCGGGGTGACTGTGAAGCAAACGCTCGAAAGCCGCCCGGCGAAGGGTTAGAAAAATCGTGAGTGCCTCGGTAATCACGGTGGCATTGCGGGGAGCATCCTCTATCAATGCCACCTCACCGAATGTGTCCCCGTCGCTCATCACCGCCACCTGGCGCTCAATCCCGTCCGGCGGTTTGACCATGACGCGCACCCGGCCTCGGGCCAGAATAAAGAATTTGTCTCCCAATTCGCCCTGCCGAATGACGGCGGTCCCGGCCGCAACCTCTTCGATGCGCAGCAAGGCGGCGATCTTCTCGCGCATGGCCAAGTCGAGGTCGCGGAAGATGGAAATCTCGCGCAGGCTTTCGGGGTCGACTTGCGCCTCCTCGGCATCTGCTGAGAGGGTGACGGCGTGTTGCTTGGACCACAGCCTGGCATAGAGGCCGCCGGCGGCGAGCAGTTCGCGGTGCGAGCCTGCCTCGACCAGTCGGCCGCTATCGAAGACAAAGATGCGATCATATCCCACCAGCGGATCGAGTCGGTGTGTGACGCTGATGGTCGTTTGCTGGCGGCCGAGTTGTTCGAGAGTGCTGTTGATGGCGGCTTCGGTGCTGGCATCAAGGGCCGAGGTGGCCTCGTCTAGGATCAGTATGCTCGGTTTGCGAATGAGCGCTCGTGCAATGGCCATGCGCTGGCGTTGGCCTCCAGAAAGCCGGTTGCCGCCCTCGCCGGCCAGCGTGTCGTAGCCTTGGGGCATGGCCAAGATCAACTCGTGGAGTTGGGCGAGCCGACAGGCTGCCTCGACTTCCTCATCGGTCGCCTCGGTCCGGCCCAGGCGCACATTCTCGCGCAGGGACATGTTGAAGAGGAAATTATCTTGAAACACCACGCCAAGCTGTCCGCTCAAAGAATCCAGATGCGCCAGACGCAGGTCGGTGCCATCAAAACACAGACGTCCTTGATCGGGATCGAAAAAACGCAGGATCAGGTTCACGCAGGTGCTTTTGCCACAGCCGCTGGGGCCGACAAAGGCCACCCGCTCCCCCATGGCAATGGTCAGTGAAACGGCCTCCAAATTGGGCCGTGAACCGCCGTAGCTGAACGAAACATCCTCGAAGCGGATGTCCTTCCGCAACGGTGGGAGCGTGAGGGTGTCGGGGCTTTCCACCACCCGCGGCAGTGCGTCCAATAGTTCGTGAATGCGCTGCAATCCGCCGCTGGCCTGCAGCAGTGTGGGCGCAAACGAGGAAAGCGTGAGTACCGACATGCTGACATTGAGAAAAAGCGCCTGGAAGGAAACCAGCGAGCCCACCGAGAGGTCGCCGTGAAACGCCAGAAATCCGCCAACCCCGAGGACTAGCACATTGAACAG